>DATMJF010000024.1:0-2812 GCA_035554455.1 Rummeliibacillus sp. | reverse complement strand
CCAAAGCCTTCTCATTTATTGATGTAATAAAAAACAGAAGAATGATTAGTATTAATTTTCCGATTTTTGATACTTTTAAACTTTTCATCTTGTCCCCCAAATTCTTTAAAACAAACTTTATTCTAACAATAATGTACACATTCATAGCCAAATTCACTTTGGCCTAGCTTTAAAATTTACGTCTTTTCCAACTTCATTAAAATAAACAGTTTGCAAGTTGCAATGGATTTGAGCATGCACTTTTTTACCTCCTTTTTAAATTTCATTTCATACTTTTACTCTACAAATGAAAAGTAATATACTGTAGTGTCGGTAAGTCATCAATAAGTAATATCTATTAAACGACAACTTATGACCATTGGCTAATATATATTACTTCTTTAAAAAATTTGCTATTGAAACTCTAAAGACGATCCTGCGAAACTGTAAATGATGGAATTGCCTTTGGTAAACAAATTCAAGATAACGTTCCAGTTCATCACAATAAAAAAGAATGTAGACAAAGTCGATTTAACTTTGTCTACATTCTTTTACTTCAATATTTCTTATCTTCTACTAGACTCTCTTCCATTGCTTTAATAATAGCAGCAGATCTGTTTTTTACATTTAACTTCGAATAAATGGTGGAAATATAATTTTTCACAGTTCCAATTGAAAGAAACATCTTTTCTGAAATGTCTTTATTGGACAATCCTTGAGTTATACATTTTAAAACTTTTAATTCTTGATTATTTAAATCATATGGATGATTTATAGAGTTATGGTCAAGTTGTTCTGAGTGTACTTTATTATTTAATTGTATCTGACCAAATACCTCTTTTGCTAATTGTTGAGGAATGAGGGAACCTCCGTGATACACCATTTTAATTCCCTGAACTAAAAATTCAGGATCAACAGCCTTTAATATATAACCCTCTGCACCAGCATTTAAGGCATTCAAAACGTGTGTAACATCTTGAAAAGTAGTAAGGATGATAACTTTTATATTGGGCCAACGTTTTTTAATTTCATCTGTCGCCCTTACACCATCCATCACCGGCATTTGAATATCCATTAAAACAATATCAAGGTTTTCCTTTTCGCATAAAGCAATTCCCTGTTCTCCATTTTCCACAGTTCCAACAATTTTAATGTCTGAAATACTTTCAATTACAATTTTTAAGCTTTTTCTTAAAATCTCTTGATCTTCAACTATTGCCGCTTTAATCATTATAATTAAACTTCCTTTGCCATAGGTATGTTACACGTTATCCTCATACCGTTATTCAATTTAGAATAAAAGTTAACTGTACCCGCTAATGAAGATATTCGATCTTTCATTGAGCGTAAGCCAAACCCTAGAATTAACTCAATACAACCATTTCCATTATCTTCAATAAGAACAATCAATTCTTCTTGTTTAAACGAAATATTTATTTTAATGAAAGTTGCCTGACCATGTTTTTTCGCATTTGTAAGTCCTTCTTGTATACAACGAATAATGGCAAGCTTTATTCTTTCACCAACTTCGGTCGCATCCCCTTCGACATTCAGTTTTATATCTGTTGATGTATGTTTGGTAAAATCAGCAATCAATTCTTTCACCGATTCAACCAGCGTTTGATGATTCGTTGGCGACATATGGTGAATTGTTTTTCTCACATCATTCAATCCATTTCGCGCTAAATCTGAAATCTCTTTTATACTTTTTTCTGCTTCTTTTTTATCTGCCTGATATAGAAAAGGAAGGGCATCTAAACTTGTTATGACCGATGTGAAAATATGGCCAACTGTATCATGCAAATCTTGTGAAACTCTATTTCGTTCTTCCTTAATCGTCAGTTCCTCAATCTTTTTTGAGTAATATTCTAAATCCTTGTTTTTTTCCTCAATAGAGGCAATTAACTCTTTATTAGCGTTATTGACAATTGTCATCCTCCCTAAACAAAAGCCAATACCATAAAAAATAGTTGTGTCAATAAAGAGTGCAAAGAAATCATTATTAGTAAAGAGAATGCTGACCCATGTACCAGCTAATACGAAAGGTCCTATCCAAATTAATGGCTTAACTTGACAAGCATAAGCAACAGTAAGGATAGGTAAGAGTAGAAAACTGTAAGTCACTGATATTTCATACTGACTCGATAAGTAAATAAACAAAGAACCCGTTAACAGCACCTCGGCGATTAAATAATATTGGAATTTAATACGTCCAGGCCGATAAAACTGATAGGGGATTATGTAAGAACAACTAGCCCATAATAGTAAAATCCACTTTACTGAACCAATCGTACCAACGAATATCGCGTAGCCATTATAAGTAAACCATACCGTACGCATGAGAAATAGAAAATAGTCCAACCAATGCCATTTCCTTTGATCCATTACTGCTTCCATACTTTTATCCCCCATCTTCACTGTCTATATCATCGTTCCTAAAACTTCTTATTTTCAAATCAAGACGGGAGAAAATAAATTGAACTGCACTGCAGTTTTTGACGGAAACAACCCATTCATTTCATTTTTTGCATTTACAAGGTTATATCTAAACTCTAAGCTACTATCCTCTTTTAAATTGCGATTAGTATCCCTTGTATCATTTCTCCATCACTATATGATGCAGAGATGATATTCCCTTCTTGTCTATATTCAAATAAAGTCTGTATAGAAACTTCTTCATTCTCTGTATTTTCAATTAAAATAAATTTACGACCGTTACATTTTATCATATTAAGCTAATTCCCTTTTACATTTTTATCAATCTTTATTATAAACAGTCAATCTTTTTCACAAAGCTACAGCTACTTGATATGACTAAGAAGTAATGAACTAA
>DATMJF010000023.1:0-2773 GCA_035554455.1 Rummeliibacillus sp. | reverse complement strand
GGGGTGAATTGATGCCATTTTATCAACCAGATCCTAGAAGGAGACCACTCCCACCAAGATATAGACAAGGTTTTGGACCTCAACAAGGTTTTGGACCTCAACAAGATTTTAGACCTCAACAAGGTTTTGGATCTCGACAAGGTTTTGGACCTCAACAAGGTTTTAGACCTCAACAAGGTTTTGGACCTCCTTTTCAAGGTAGACAGGAGCAACGTTTCTTTAACCCTAATCAACAACCACAACCAAATGTTTCTAGATTTGAAAAATTACCAGATCATTTAAATACAATTATGGGCCATGCGGGAACAATAAAAAATGGGGTAAATATGATGAGGCAAATAGGATCATTTTTAAGATCATTTAGATAGTTTATCTCGATGGAAGAAGAATATTTGAATATTATTATGCACATCAATGGATATAAAATTGATGTGCTTTTTTATAGATATTCCTGCGCTAAACAGAATAGTCAGAAGAACGACTAGTAAAAAAGTAGTAAAATTGAAGAAAATAGAATTTGACCAGAAATTCAATAATGATAATTCACTTTCCTTTGTATAAGAAGGACTAACCTCCACGATCTTTTTTCTCAATTCTGAAGCTTGATTGTAGACATTTATCAGTATTATGAAAGATAGCACACTTGCCCCTGCAATTATCATTATTTTCTTAGCCTTAGCTAGTTTAGTTAATGTGAACATCGAATACTTAAAAGTTCCATAAACAAAGAATCCAAAGAAGGGAAAGAGGAAGATCCAAGGAAATAGGCCTGGATTGCCATTACCACCAACTACTCCAAACTCACTATTTATATTTAAAGTTTGTGTCATATCATTACATAAGTAAAAAAGTAAACCGGACATTAAAAAGCTTATGAAGTAGATGATTTTAAACATATTCCACCTTCTTTTAGAAATTATCTTGAGAATGAAACAGTATGAACCTTACCAACCATCGTGCTCCAACTAACCCAATTTGACCCTGTATCATCTGTTCCACCATCGAAATCTTTATAAGAAAGATATTGTCCACCATCCGTCAAGATCAAGCCAAACTGTTGCCACCGGATGTCCATCTCTAATATGAGCAGTAACATTATTATATCCAGGATTAGTTTTTCTTGTGTATTTCCAGCCTGTCATATCATGGTTTAAGTGTAGTTGAAAACATTTGAAACTGAATATGATTTGTACCTAACGCATATGAATTCATTTCAAAATATAAATAATTAATCAAATTTGCGTTACTATTACTATATGAGCCTTTTCCTCTTAATTTGTATCCTTTAACATATTTATAATAATTCGCTATCATTGCCCCAGCAGCTGGCCCACAATAGAAAAGAGCCATCGTTTTGATCAATCTTTGTTAAAAAAGATGGCTTTTTATATGCAGTGAAATCAAGGATTTAGAGTGATTTTTAATTAAACTTTATTCTAAAGCTACAGATATTTATGTTAATACCACTATAAAGATTGTGAAAAAATGTACTTTCACTAACGGAGTAGACTGTTGGTATATGTTGACAGTGATTCAATTTGGTTTATAATTGAGTAAATACTCAAATTTTAAGTCTATCAGGGGTGAATTTATTGGTATCAAAAAAGGATAAGATTGTACAGACTGCATTGGAGCTTTTTACAGAACATGGATTTAAAGCAACAACAACAAAAGAAATTGCATTAAAGAGTGGTGTAGCAGAAGGCCTTATATTCTATTATTTTAAAGATAAAAACGAACTTCTTAATCATTTAATTAGTGAGTTTTCATTTGTTGAGTCAATGTACAAGGAGATGAAAGAACTGTCGGAAATGAATCCCGTTCCAGCTTTAATTCAATTGGGACATTTATATTCCGATTTTTTATCTAGTAATAAAAGTTTTTTGTCATTTATTTGGTCCCCCGAAATGGTACAAAACAAAGATGTAAACGTAAAGGTTGTTGACCTTATTTATTCAATGTCTAAACAAATCAACACGCATCTGACAAGGGCTGTTTCTGGTCCTGTTAAAAAACAGACAATTGAATTAGCAACTTCAATGTTTCTTTCAACCTTATTAACGCATTTTTTAGTTGGGAAAAGAGCATCAGATGAAATCCCTCTTGAAAATGATAACTATATTGAGAGTGTAGTAAATCTTATATTAAAAGGTCTTGATATTTCTAATTGAGCATACTTTATTTTTTTTTGAACGATATTGAGTATTTACTCAGGAGGTGTAATGTATGGATGATTTTATTAAAAAATATGGTCCATGGGCAGTTATAACTGGTGCAACATCAGGAATGGGATATCAATTTGCTCACAAATTAGCTGAAAAGGGATTTCATTTAGTACTAGTTGCACGTGAGGATGGGACTCTTATACAAACCAAAGAAATGATCAGGAATCGATATAATGTTCAAGTGAAAACAGTCGTAACAGATTTATCAACTCCAAATTCTATTTCTGAAATTGAAAAAATTACTCAAACATTAGAGGTAGGGCTATTAATCAACAATGCTGGTTATAGCATTACCGGAGAATTTCATCGTGAAAATTGGGAGAACCAGAGCAAACTGCTTGAAACCATATTAAAAACCCCTATGGCACTTACACATTTTTGTGTTAATGAAATGGTTAAACGTGGTCGGGGTGGAGTCATTTTAGTTTCTTCTTCAGTTGCTTATACCTCCATGCCATTATGGAGCGTTTACTCAGCAGGTAAAGCAGCACTGTTGAACTTTGGGGAATCTATATCGCAAGAGTTAAAAAAGTACAATGTTGATGTTT
>DATMJF010000022.1:0-2940 GCA_035554455.1 Rummeliibacillus sp. | reverse complement strand
CCTCTCGAGGAGAACCAACGATTCCAAGAACCCCGATCACTTTATTGTTAAACTTGATTGGTGCAGAAACTCCCGGAAGGATTTTCTTCTCAACTTCATTCTTACAATCTACTATTTCATTTTTCTTAATGACTTCTAAGGAGGGCTTATGAAAAATACCAATTCTGCTTTTATCGGTAGAACCAATAATGATTCCCTCATTATCTGTAATACTAATAGGGAATTCTAGGATTTCACTAGCTTTTTCTACAATTTTCTGTGCATTATGTTCAAGTATTTTCATACAAAATTCCATTCCTTTCATAATATAAACTCTTCTCAAAAAAGGTTAGATGAAAAAATGCATTAAATATTCAACCTATTATATGTCTTAGTAAATAAAGTTATTTCTATTATTCAGATAACACAAACATTCTAAAAGTTATTATATTAAATATAACGTAAAATACAATTATTTGTAAAACTGGAACTAGTGGAAAAATAGCGGTTATTTTCATATTAAGATTTTGCGGTAACCATATTAGTATAGTAAAAAATAACAAAATTTCATAATGAAAGAGAGTTATTTTTGGGTAATTCGCACATATAATTCAGAATATTTTTAATTTAATATTAATTTATTTCCAATACCTATCAATTTTTTTTATTTAAAATCTGAGGGGGTAATTTAGTTGAACCAAAAAGAAGTAAGAGTAAGTGAGAAAATTAGTGAAGCTTATACGCTACCGTCTTGGCTCTATACAAAACCTGAAGTTCTAGATGTAGAGAAGAGAGAAATCTTTTGCAAAACATGGCAGTATGTTGGACATATGAGCCAATTTACGAAGCCAGGGGATTATATTACAACAGAAGTTGCGGGTCGTCCGATTATTGTTAATTACGGTAAAGATGGAAAACTTCGTGCTTTCTATAATGTTTGTTCCCATAGAGCAGCAAAGCTTGTTGAAGGTGAAGGGAATAAGGCAGTTTTTACTTGTCCATATCATGGTTGGACATATCGTACAGATGGATCTCTTCTCAGAGCACCAAATATGAAAGATTGTGAGAACTTTGACTATCAAGATTTTTGTCTTAAGAATATACAACTTGAAGTAGTTCAATCTTTTGTTTTTATTAATTTAGATCCTGAGGCCCCATCTATGGCTACCCAATTTCCAGACTTATTCCAACACGTGAAAAAATATAATCTAGGAGATCTTAAGAGAATCCGGGTAAAGGAAACGATTTGTAAATCTAATTGGAAGATTGGAATTGACAACTATCTTGAATGTGATCATTGTTCCCTAGTTCATAAAACACTAGTTTCTAAGCTTGATATGAAGCTATACGACATAGCCATGTATGATTATTATTCATATCAGGGAACCCCACTAAAAGGAAAGACAAGCGATTTTGGATTAGGGGAAGGCGGGAGATATTATTGGCTGTATCCAAACACTTGGTTTTCATTTGATCCTGGTCCGGTGAATCTTTCTATCCATCAATCTATCCCGATTGACCAAAAAACAACTAAGTATATTTATACCACCTTCTTTTTAAATGATGAGGTATCAGAAGAGGAGAAAGAATTATTAGCAATGGATGATCTAGTTAGAAAAGAGGATCTTGATATTTGTGAAGTAGTTCAGCAAGGAATAGAAACGGGTGCTTATAAACAAGGGAGATTTTCACCAACAGAAAATTTAGTCCATCAATTTCATTTGCTTTTACAAAAAGATTTAGAAGCAGTACTTCCACTGCCATTATCAAATCCGACATAACCAAATTGCATAATGGATCACTGAATATCTTAAGTATCACATTAAATGTAAACGCTTACGTCTGATCTTTAAAAATTTCTTCAATGAAAGATGGTGAATTATGATGGAAAGTAGCAAAGTTAACCAGGGGCAATTAAAGCGGACGATGAAAAGCAGACATCTATTTATGATTTCTTTAGGAGGCATCATAGGAACCGGTCTATTTTTAGGTTCTGGGTATGCTATTGGTGAGGCGGGTCCTACAGGTGTCATTTTGGCATATTTAGTAGGTGGTTTACTAATGTATTTGGCGATGGTATGTTTAGGAGAATTATCTGTGGTAATGCCAGTTTCGGGCTCGTTCCAAGCTCATGCGACACGGTTTATTGGACCAGCCACGGGTTTTGTTGTTGGCTGGATTTACTGGTTAAGCTGGGCTTTATATGTTGGACTCGAATTTTTAGCAGCAGGATTATTAATGGAAAGATGGTTTCCTGATGTACCTACCTGGATTTGGTGCGCTTTCTTCGTCATTTTATTATTTACGATCAATTCACTGACGACGAGATTCTTTGCTGAAACAGAATATTGGTTTGCAGGAATTAAAGTTGTTGCTGTAATTCTTTTTATTATCGTTGGTCTTTCGGCGATTTTTGGCTTAATTGATTTGCAAAATGAGCCAACTCCATATTTTTCTAATTTCTTCGGTGATGGTTTGTTTCCTGAGGGAATGTCAGGAATATTCATCTCAATGATGACCGTTATCTTTGCTTTCCAAGGTTCTGAGATTATGGGTGTTGCCGCTGGGGAGACGGAAGAGCCAGAAAAGAGTATTCCAAGAGCTATTCGAACAATCGTTTTCAGGATTTTGATATTTTATATTTTAGCTGTTTTTGTTTTATCTGCTATTGTTCCTTATAAAGAGGCTAGTGTACTTGAAAGCCCATTTGTTACTGTCTTTGATATGGTGGGAATACCATATGCTGCAGATATTATGAATTTTGTAATATTAACTGCTATTCTTTCAGTTGGCAATACCGGATTATTTGCCTGTACAAGGGTTATGTTCTCACTAGCCGAAATAGGTATGGCGCCAAAAATCTTAGGTAAATTAAATAAACGTGGTGTACCTTCATACGCATTATTAATAACGCTAGGATTTGCATTGATTTCTTTGTTAACAAGTATCGTAGCTAAAGAT
>DATMJF010000021.1:0-10362 GCA_035554455.1 Rummeliibacillus sp. | reverse complement strand
ATAAATACAACAAATACCTAAAAGAACCACAGTAGCAAGTAACATTGACATATGCCATGGAAGTAAGAAAGTGCCGATGATTAGTGCACCATGGCTCAATAATGTAGAACCATTATGAGAAAATGATGCGAAAGCGAGATACGCACCACGTCGATCTTCGGGAATACGATTCGCTTGTTCAGTGTAGTAAATAGGTGAATACATAAGCTCTCCTAATGTAGCGATTATGCCTAGTATCAGTAGATAGTAAAATCCATTTCCACTCATCATTAAACTATAACCGACACCATAGATGATTAATCCACCAATCAGAGCCGTTTTATAGTTCATTTTATTGGTCATCTTAGAAACAATAAAAGTCGTACAAACAACAAGTAAAGTATTTTCAAGACTCAATAAGCTGAACATACGCACGCCCTCTAACTTAAAGCCAAAAATGGTAATAGGTTCAAAAGTTTCTGCAAGCCGAACACTTATATAGCTTGAGAGCATTGATTCTGCGGATGAGACGCACATGGCACCTGCTATTAAAATAACAAAGCGCGTATCCTTAAATGCAATTTTATAACTATTCCATAAATCTTTGAACATATTATTATGTAGTTTTACATTCTTTTGACGATCATCACCTTGCAATAAAAAGATATAACAAAGAGCTAAACTCCAGTTAATTACCGCTAATAAGATAAACAATGCGAACTGATGTTTAACATATAGAACCCCACCAAGCACAGACCCAATGCTAAAGGACATATTGATCAGCCAATACTCCAATGCATAAACATCCTTTCGATTTTCATATGTTGTTGAATCGAGTACGATAGCTTCCATTGCTGGCATGCCAAAGTCACTAGAAAAAACAAACAATAGATAAAAGAATGTAAATAGGGTAATTGGTGTATGTTGAGGTATTAAGCAAATCGTCATTCCCGTAACCATAGTAGCTGCTGATACAGCACTGATTATTAATATGTTTTTTCGTTTCCAACGGTCTGCAGAATAACCTCCAAGAATGTTTGCACAAAAACTGATACCGACTGAGATCATTAAGATCGTTCCGGCGTAAATTTTACCTTTTTCATGAGTAAAGAAAAGTGCCATAAAAGGGAGTACAGCATGCATTGCAACACGATTAAAGAAAGAGGATACGAGCCGTACTTTCAAATTTTGTGGGAGTTGAGAAAATTTCATGTGATCTCCTTTATTGGTTTGTGTTAAAAATAATAGTAGCACAGTTTAATTACAAATTAAGACAATATTTCAAAGTTAAATTTATTTAGAATATAAATGGTAAATATTAATAATATTTGGTAGCATTAAATATGTAGTAACTATTAATGATAGGTGAGGTGATTGATATGTCGAAGAAGGTTTATTTGAATCATGATGGTGGAATAGATGATTTAATTTCACTGTTTTTATTATTGCAAATGGAAGAGGTAGAATTAGTAGGCGTTGGTGTTATTCCAGCTGATTGTTATTTAGAGCCTGCACTATTTGCAACTGAAAAGATTATCAATCGTTTCGGTCACGGAATAACGGTAGAAGTGGCGAAGTCCAATTCAAAAGGGAAAAATCCATTTCCAAAAGATTGGCGTATGGATGCTTTTTATGTAGATGCATTGCCAGTATTAAATGAATTTGACATCACGAACCCAATGATCGTTGAAAGACCAGCTCATCTTCATTTAGTAGATAAATTAAGAGCTAGTAATGAGAAAATTACGCTCTTATTTACAGGCCCACTAACAGATTTAGCAAGAGCATTGGATGAAGCACCTGATATCCAAGAGAAAATCGACAAGCTTATCTGGATGGGCGGTACATTTTTAGATAAAGGAAATGTGGAAGAACCAGAACGTGATGGGACTGCTGAATGGAATGCTTTTTGGGATCCAGATGCAACTGCACGGGTATGGGATTCTACTATAGAAATTGATTTAGTAGCACTTGAAAGTACCAATAAGGTTCCGTTAACGCAAGATATACGAGCATACTGGGCAAGAAACCGCCAAGATATTGGTATTGAATTTTTAGGTCAATGTTATGCAATAGTGCCCCCACTGTTACATTTTCAAACGAATTCAACCTATTTTTTATGGGACGTATTAACGACACTTACTGTTTATGATCCGGACTTAGTAAAACGAAAAACTGTTGCAAGTATTGTCCATACAGATGGTCCAAGCGAAGGAAAGACGGAGATAGCATCTAGCGGTCGAACAGTTAATCTTATATATGATGTTGAGAAAGAAACTTTTTTTGAACATATAACCGATCTTTCTAGACAAGAGTGAGTGCATCGATTAGCCGATTAATCGTCATGTTATTGATGTGAAAACATACTATGATAATTACTCTTGTGCTTATTATCATTTATTGTTTTATCGAAAGTTTCCTTTCAAAAAGATGTAACGGGACTAACGTTACATCTTTTTTTTAGATATTTTTACCTTAATGAATCAATTTCATAATTCAAAGATTTGATAAAAAAACACGAACATTAAATGGACCATTGTTACATGCCATAACTATTAGAACATAGTCTATGAAGCGGAAGATGGCGACTCCTGCGGGAAAGCGAGACAGATGAGACCCCGCAGTGAAGCACGGTACGGGCTTCCGAGGAGGCTCAACGCTCGCCCGCGGAAAGCGCCATCTGGAGCGGCATATTAAGTAAATACTAGAAATGAAATATTATCCGAATTATTAAATTGTTTATTTAGAAAATATTCGTATGTTTTAACTAGAAAAGCACTAATGAAATTAACTCTAATGTATAAAGAATATAGTTTTCTTTAAAAACTTTTAGCATTCAACATTTTTAAATAGTTCAAGATATGCGGAAAGTAATAAAGAATAGAGAAAAATTGCGTATTTATGTTTTCGTTATATAAAACTTTTGGTACATTGTGATTGATCGTTAATTATTGCACAATATTATAGTTAGGTCATTTGACGAGCTTTTTGTCAAAATAACCTATATTTTTTTAGTTATTGGTCATAAGGATATATAAAGTTAGTTAGCTCATCTCAAAATTATTGATATATTGCCTTTTTATAAAAAGATTTGTCATTTAATAGCGTTTTTGTAAAACTAAAATAGTGTTTTTATCGTCTAATTAAGTGAATCAATAAAATGGGTAATGAGTTGTAAGTAGGGGGTACGTCATGCCACAACCGATAAGGAAGAATCATAGATACATAAGTGGTTTAGACGGTCTGAGAGCAATATCGGTAATAGCAGTTATTTTATACCACCTGCATGTAAGTGGAATTGTAGGCGGTTATTTGGGCGTTACTATTTTCTTTGTGTTATCAGGCTACTTAATCACAGATTTACTAGTGAATGAATGGGAAAAATATGGAACAATCAATTTAAAGAATTTCTGGATACGTAGATTTAGAAGGTTAATCCCAGCTTTAATCATCATGCTGATTTTAGTAGGATTTTGGATTACGTTATTTCAACGATCATTTTTAGTTGGATTACGTTCAGAGATACTAGCAGCAATATTTTATGTTAGTAACTGGTTTTATGTTTTGCAAGATCATTCGTATTTTACGAAGTTTTCACCTCCATCTCCTCTTCTACATATGTGGTCACTAGCGGTAGAGGAACAGTTTTATATTATCTGGCCGCTTGTAATTATCATATCTTTAAGATTTGTTCGACATAAAGAAAAATTTGCAATGGGTATTCTTGGGGTAGCACTGGTTTCAGCCATCGCAATGGCAATTATGTTTTCACCGGGAGAAGATCCAAGTCGGGTTTACTATGGTACAGATACACGAGCATTTTCTTTATTAATCGGAGCAGCCTTAGCATTTGTATGGCCAAGTAGGAAGCTAAAGGCAAATGTAACCGATGGAGCGAAAAAATTATTAGATGGTACGGGATTAGTTAGTTTCTTTGTTCTTCTTTTGATGTTTTTTTTCATGCATGAAGAAGGAACATTTTTATACTACGGTGGTATGTTTTTAGCATCTATTGTCACAGCAATATTAATCGCAACAATTGTACACCCAGCAAGTCATGTTGGAGATGTATTGAGTTTTAAACCATTAATATGGGTTGGGGTTCGATCATATGGTATTTATATTTGGCATTTTCCATTAGTTGTTTTGATGGGAGCTGGAATAGACGGCGTAGATGTACCACTTTGGAAAGTGCTTTTAATTATTGCACTAACACTTCTATTTGCGGAACTTTCTTGGCGCTTTGTGGAGGATCCTGTTCGTAAAGGTGAATGGAAAATATGGATACATAAGTTTCAAACACATGAATGGTCTTTAAATTGGAAAGAATGGACATTACCATATCGAATCGGTTCAGCATTTGTAGGATGTATCATTATCGTTTTTGTGATGGGGATGATTTTTACTCCAGCACAGAAGCAAACAAATAGCGAAGCATTAGAACAACATTTAAAAGAAGAACAGAAAAAGTTAGAGGAAGTAAAAACAGAAAAACCTCATAACAAAGAAAAAACAATTACTCAAAAAGATGTTGTTAAAGAGAAAATAGAAGTAAAGCATAAATCAACAGTAGAAGTAGAAGCGAAACAAGAAACAAATAGTAAGAAAATCGTGGCAATGGAAGTACCATCATCTATTAGTGTGACGGCAATTGGCGATTCGGTTATGTTGAGCGCAGCAACTGCATTGCAAAAACAAATTCCACAAATAGTAGTGGATGCAAAAGTTGGACGCCAAGCATATGATGCAATAGAAGTTGTAAATAGCTTAAAACAGGAAGGTAGATTGGGGAAAGTTGTCGTTTTAGGCTTAGGTTCCAACGGGGATTTCAGTGAAACTCAATTGAATAATTTATTAGAGGCAATTGGTAATAATCATCACATTTATCTTGTAAATACACGCCTTCCACGGAATTGGCAAGATAATGTGAACCGCAAAATCAACATTGCTGTGAAAAATCATAAAAACGTGAAACTAATTGATTGGTATCGTGTGACAGAGGGACAGTATGATTTGTTCTATGATGATCATATTCATCCAAATCAAGAAGGTGGAGCATATTATACAGCTTTAATTAGTAGTGAAATTGCAAAAGGTGAAAAATAATAATGAAAAAGCATGTAGGAAATGAATCAATAATTCCTACATGCTTTTTGTTATTCTACGTGTTCGTATAAGTTTACACTTTCGATATAGTTAACAAATCTTCGCAAATCTCTTTCTTGTTCCCGATTAATCTCACCAGTTTCGTACATCTTATGAATTTCTGCCCGTTCTGTTTCTGTGATGACTGCACGTAATTCATCTTTTAATTCTTCTTGTTTACTGGAATCGGTTGTAACTGGCTTTCTTATTTGATCGAGTGCTCTTTCATATTCAAATGAGATCATATAATAAATATCAGGATTTTGAGCAACCTGTGCTTGCTCTTTTAAAAACGTTAGAGCCTGCTCGAATGCATTTTTTCGTACCTCTTGTTTCATCCGGACATAAGAGACAAATTGTTCTTTATCGAGATGATATTTTTTTCGAGCGATTCGCCATTCACGTAGAAATCTATAGAATATATACGTAAATCCTTTTTGCATATTGTGCTGAATGACACGTTTTCTTTCTGAGAAGGTACTTTGAAAGGCAACATACATATCTGCATCTAAATGATGGCCTTCATATAATTCCTTTATATATTGTTCTTCAATTTCGAGTGCTTTTAAACGTACATTTGTAATCTCACTC
The DNA here is from genome assembly GCA_035554455.1 of Rummeliibacillus sp. Taxonomy (GTDB): domain Bacteria; phylum Bacillota; class Bacilli; order Bacillales_A; family Planococcaceae; genus Rummeliibacillus. The sequence goes on along the minus strand of DATMJF010000021.1, from coordinate 4,647 downwards.
TGATGTTCTGGTTCTCCAGCTTTTGCGGCATTGCCATCTAACTGAATTTGACGGAACATCTGCTGATATTCACCAATTAATTGATAAGCGACATTTCGATTATCATCATTCATTTCACGGTGAATTTGTTTAATAGAAGCAAGTAAAATTTGCTTTTTCGCTTCGTTGAAATTTAACTGTTCGTCGTTTTCTTCTCTTAATTCGTTTGAATCGATTAGTAAAGGAAGGAAAATGGTTGCAACGATTAATGTGAATAAGATCACAGCTGAAGCTAAAAATAGTATCAGTGAACGTTCTGGGAATACATCTCCGCTATCTGTAATAATTGGTAATGATAATACACCTGCCATTGTTACGGCACCACGTACCCCTGTTAAACTGCTGAGTAAGCTCGTCTTCAATGTAGGTTTTTCATCTCGATTATTTTTAAATTCATACATAGCAGTAAAATGTGACCAAACAAACCGTATGCCCAAAATGACAAAACCAATTGCAATGGCATAGCCCATTAGCTTCCAATTATTAATACTTGTGTTTTCAATCGATTCTTTCATTGTTGATGGAATATTCAAACCAAGTAATAAGAATACAACCCCGTTTAGGATAAATAAAACAATTGACCATGTATTTTCAGTAAGTAATTGCTCTTCCGCTAAAACAGTCTCTGTTTTGTCTTTTACTAATGCTTGTGCAATACCGGCAACCACGACAGCTATAACACCTGAAGCATGGAAAATATCTTCTGCTACTAAATAGACGATAAAAGGTGTTAATAATTGTAAAAGAGTATGGAACACAACATCACGAATACCAGCTCTTCTTAAAGAAAAACGAATTTGAGTTAAAATCGTACCAACAACTAAACCTAAAATGGCACCAATAACAAAAGTATAAGAGAAATTCAATAATGCCTCTTTAATAGAGAAATATCCAGTGACGACAGTAGCAACTGCATATTTGAATGCAACAAGACCAGATGCATCATTGATTAGCGATTCCCCGCGAACAACATTTAAAATTTTCTCAGGGATTTGAATACGTTTTGCTATTCCATTTACTGCTACAGGGTCAGTTGGAGAAAGAATGGCAGCTAGTGCAAATGCAGCAGCTAAAGGTATAGAAGGAATTAACCAATGGATAAAATAGCCACCAGCTAATGTGGTAATAAGTACTAAAATAATGGCGTTTCCTAAAATAGGCATTCGCATATTCCATAACTCATCGCGTGGGAAATTTCGCCCGTCATTATATAAGAGAGGTGCTACAAACAATAATAGGAACCATTCTGTTTCGAGTTCTAAAGAAACATCACTAAACATAAGTGCAATAATAATTCCTAAGGCAATTTGAATCAGAGCTGTCGGAATTGAAGGTATGTAGTGACTTATAATATTTGAAAAAAGTAAACAACCTATTAACAATAAAACAATCATCAATAAATCCATAACATTATCCTCACCATCAATTAGAGTAAAATGGAACGTTTTACCTCTATATAAAAAATAATAAGATATCAAAATAATATCTACAAATGAAAGCTCCTTATCTTAAAAAAAACAGTAAATTTGACGAAGTTGTTACTATATTAAATAAATTTGTGTGTATTCCTAGAACAGATGTGACCAAAATCATGACATCCATTTCTTTGAAAGTTTATACTAGAACATGACAAAAACCTATATAGTTCGTAATAACGAAGGAGATGAGCAACTTGAAAACAGTTGTTGTGATTGGTGGAGGCATTACAGGTCTTTGCACCATGCACTATTTACAAAAACAAAAAAATGAAAAAAATTTAGATATAAAACTTGTACTAGTTGAAAAAAATGAATTTCTCGGTGGTAAAATCCACTCAGCATATGATAGTGGCTTCATCATGGAAACAGGTGCTGATTCGATTGTGGCACGACATAAAAGTGTTATGCCACTCGTTCAAGAATTAGGCCTAGAAGATGACCTAGTTTACAACGGTACTGGCATTTCTTATATATATACAAATAATACGTTGCATGCGATTCCAGTAGATAGCGTATTTGGTATTCCAACTAGTATTGAATCACTAAATAGCAGTACACTTGTATCACCGCAAGGAAAACAAGAAGCATTAAAAGATTTAGACTTACCAAATGACCACTTTACTAAAGAAAGTTCAATAGGCGATTTTCTTGAATATTTCTTAGGCAAAGAGTTAGTTGAAAAACAAATTGCTCCTGTGCTATCAGGTGTTTATTCAGGTGATCTATACAAATTAACGATGGCATCTACATTACCATATTTACTTGATTATAAAGAACAATATGGCAGTATTATTAAAGGTTTCGGAGCCAATCGTGAGCAATTCCAAAAGTCAGCAGATAAAAAATTCATTTCTTTTAAAAATGGCTTATCACAACTAATTGATCGTTTAGAAGAAACATTGACAGATGTAGAGATCATTAAAGGTGTAGCAACAACAAATGTAGCAAAAAAAGGTGATCAATACATTTGTTCATTTGATGACCATGAAGATATTACAGCTGATTTTGTTGTGCTATCAACGCCTCATGCCGTAACGAGTAACATTTTAGAAGACGAAGCAGTCGAAGAAGAACTAAATACAATTCATAACGCATCTATTATTACCATCTATGTAGGATTTAATATTCCTGATGAAAACTTACCAGTAGATGGCACAGGCTATATTGTTTCTGAAAATAGTGATGTGAAATGTAATGCTTGCACATGGACGAGTCGGAAATGGAAAAATACATCTAAATCAGGCAATTTACTGGTGCGCATGTTCTATAAGAATACAAATCCATTGTTTAATAAGTTAAAGAACCTAAGCGAAGAAGAGTTAACAGCAATCGCATTAGATGATATAAAAAAATCATTGAATGTAGATGGGGAACCAGCTACTGTTAATATAACCAAATGGAATGACTTAATGCCGGTCTATGGCATGGGACATGCTGATACAGTAAAATCTCTGAATCAACAATTAGAGGAAAAGTATCCAAATATCATTTTAGCAGGTTGCTCATACTATGGTGTTGGTATTGGTAACTGTATTCAAAATGGTCAAGATACAGCAGAGAAAATTGTAAAGCAACTAGTATAAAGTAAAGTTATAAAAATAGAAGCTTTTACATGTTAATGAATCATAGAATCGACCAAGAGGGGATATTCTTCTCTTGGTTTTAAATTTGTCAAAACAGTTATGGCTATGTAAGATGAAAAGACAAGAGAATATGAAAGAGGATAATAAGATGATGAGAAAATTAAGTCTAGTACTAGGTATTCTATTACTCTTTACTGGATTCGTATTAATTTTTCAAAAACCAATAATGAGCTATCTTGTTGACAATATGTCTAAAGAAACAATTCAAAAGTCTGATGTTGAAAAAGCTAAAGCAGAACCTGATACAACTTTTGATTTTAAAGAAGTAAAGAATATTAGTTTACAAGATGTTATCAATGCACAAACCAAAAAGAAGGATGTGCATGCTATCGGAGCCATTAGTGTACCAGCTGTCAGTATGCAGCTTCCTATCGTGTATGGAATCTCAAATGTGAATTTAACCATCGGAGCAGGAACGATGAAAGCAGATCAAACAATGGGGCAGGGCAACTATGCTTTAGCAGGACATAATATGAATGATAGCAAAACATTATTTAGCCCACTAACTAAAGCAAAACAGGGTATGAATATTTATATTACTGATTTTCAAAATATATATGAATATAAGATATCGGATATATTCATTGTTCAGCCAACACAAGTTGAAGTAATTCAAGACCAAGCAGATGAAAAGCTAATCACACTTGTAACTTGCAACTATAATGGTGAGAAACGCATGATTATTCGTGGAACGTTCATTAAAAAACTCACCTATTCAGACGACACAAACTATTTTAAGATAAGTAAATAATTTTAGAACTCATTTTAACAATAGGCTATGTGTAAATTACACTGTTGATAAACGTGAAAATGGCCTCGCTTTCCGCTGGTCGTGAGCCTCCTCGTCACTGCGTTGAGGGCACTAAAAAACGATTTTATTCCTAATTTTTATAGTACAAATCTGCTATAACATGAAGTGGAATCAGCTTCGCTTTCCGCGGGCGAACCGACGAGCCTCCTCGCTGCGTGAAGTGACCCCAAAAATTTAGACACCAATTTTTACTTATGCAGCTAGAGACTGAACTCGGTATTGTACTGGGCTCAGTCCTTTTAATTTAGTCTTAATTCGTTTGTTATTATAGTACTTAATGTATTTCTCTAATTCTATTTTAAATTGTTCCACACTTTCAAATTCCTTTAAATAAAGGAATTCTGATTTCATAATGCCAAAGAAATTTTCCATTACCGAATTATCATAACAGTTTCCTTTGCGCGACATTCTTTGCGTAATGCCACGTGTTTGGAGGGCATGACGATACTGTTTCATTTGGTAATGCCAACCTTGATCGGAATGCATTAGGAGCTGGTGGTCTTTGGGCAAGCGTTCAAAAGCTTTCTCTAACATTTCTGACACAAGCGAATACGTCGGCCTAGAGCCAATGGTATACGTAATGATTTCGCCATTAAATAGATCGAGAATAGGCGATAAATACAGCTTTTCACCAAATAATTTAAACTCTGTAATGTCCGTTACCCACTTTTTATTT
>DATMJF010000020.1:0-4093 GCA_035554455.1 Rummeliibacillus sp. | reverse complement strand
AGTTGACTTTGAAGCCTGTAACATGAGCTGCTAGATGTTCCACTTCATCAAGTCCAGGGTAATGGAAGTCTACGATTTTACCACATGATTCACAAATAATATGATAATGCTTGCTTGTTACAAAATCAAAACGGCTAGCGTTATCTCCATAAGTCAATTCTTTTACAAGACCTGATTCACGGAAAACACGTAAATTATTGTATACAGTAGCAACACTCATATTAGGAAATTTATGCTCTAATGCTTTATAAATATCGTCAGCAGTAGGATGAGACATCGATTCAATCAAGTACTCTAAAATCGCATGACGTTGAGGAGTAATCCTTACGCCGGTTGTCTTTAGCGTGTCAAGTGCACTTTTCAATTGCATTTCGGACATCGCCATGCACCTCACTTCATAAGTATTATTTATTTATAATCGTTATAATTAGTTTACTTAATAAGTGGTACAATTGTCAATTATTCTACCTATTGTTATAGTGTTTTGTTCGCTTTTGAGCTATTGATTATTATTCCCAATCGAAAAACGCTCGTATTTTGCTATGTAAACGTGATCATATTCTCATTAATTTTCTCAATTAAAAGGAAGTTAATGATAGTTTAGCCACTTAATAAGAGACAATAATTAGTACCCTCTTTGAGGATTAATGATATTTTCGATCTGTTTGTCTCCTTTTAGCCACTTTTTCAAGTTTGGCTTAAAAATATCAAAGCCACGTTCTAAATAACGAGAGGAATGACTAGAAACATGTGGTGACACTGTTATATTATCCATTGTCCAAAATGGATGATCTTTAGGCAATGGTTCTTCTTCAAACACATCACATACTGCATATGCTATATCTTTTTGTAAAAGCGCTTGTTGTAATACATCTGTTGCTACCAAGTCACCCCGTCCAAAGTTCATAAAGATCGCACTGTCTTTCATCGCTTTAAAATGCTCCGGTTTCAATAAATGATGCGTTTCTTTTGTACTTGGTAATACCGAAATTACGATATCTGCTTCTGGCAAAACAGTCGTCAATTCATCAAACTTTATCATACCATTCATATAATCTGCGTTCTTACCAGAGCGATTACAACCAATCGTTTTAACACCAAAGCATTGCAGTATACGACCAATTTCTCCTCCAATAGCTCCCGGGCCTAAAATCAAGGCTGTTGAATCTCGTAATTCTTTGGATTTAGATTTGCGACTCCATTCTGAATTTCTTTCCTTTTCATAAATCCATTGTAGTGAACGATTATATGCTAGAATATGCGCCATTACTGATTCTGCCATTGGAACTTTGTGAATGCCACGTACGTTTGAAACTGTAATACCACGCTTTGCTATTTCACGTAATGGCATTTTTTCAAGTCCAGCTGACACAACCATAATCCATTGTAGCTGATTAGCAATTTTAATATGTCTCTCTGTCAAATCTTCACCATACGTGACTAAAATGTCTGCTGTTTTTAATATGTCTTCTTCTACTGAATTACGAAAGATAAAATTCTGCTCTGGAAACTCGTGTAATAGATCTTCTTTTAGATCAGGGCGAGGATCGAATGTAAAATATATTCTCATGCTTTATTCCCCTTTTCTACGCAGATAATTTAACACTTCTTCGATATGATTTTTGACACGTACTTTACGCCATTCTTTTTCAACAATTCCTTCTTTGTTAATCAAAAAAGTAGAGCGTTCAATTCCCATATATTCCCGACCATACATTTTCTTTAATTTCCAAACGTCGTAAGCTTCTGCTACTTCGTGATTTGTATCAACCAGTAAAGAAAAAGGTAGTCCATGTTTTTCGATAAACTTAGCATGTTTGTTTTCATCATCAGGGCTTACACCTAAAATAACAACATCTAAATCCGAAAAATCCTGATGAGCATCACGGAAGTCACATGCTTCTGTTGTGCAGCCAGGAGTCATATCTTTAGGATAAAAATAGAGTACAACTGATTCCTTCCCATTAAATTCGGCTAATGAAACTATTTCTCCCTTTTCATTGAGCAATGTAAACTTGGGTGCTTCTAATCCTTCTAACGTTGTCATGATAAATCCTCCATTTCATAAACATAATAATATTGTAACAATTTATTTGATGTTCGGATGAATTTTTAACTACAATAAAGTCATACAATCTTTAGGTACGCTTTTTCCTGAGAAATAGTTAGTCCAGTGAGATATTTTGATAGAAAATATCAACATCTAACCTATTGTCAATATGGAATGGATAAATATAAATAATATAGAGATATTGACCAATGATGCTTTATCGTTTAAAGTACCAGAATACAGTATAAAGAAAGTGAGGTTACCCATTTTCACATGAAATTAGGTGCCCGAATATTAAAAACGGGAGTCGCCATTGTATTGGCTTTATTTTTAGCACAGACATTACATTGTCCATCTCCTATATTTGCAGGAATCGCTGCTATTTTCTCTTTACAGCCTTCTCTCTATCGTTCTTATCGATCTATAATTGAACAAGTTCAAGGAAATATCATTGGAGCAGTTGTCGCAATTGCTTTTGGCTACATTTTTGGACAAGAGTTCGTAGCAGTTGGATTAGCAGCAATTGTAACATTATTAGTAATGATTCGATTTAAACTTGAGGATAGTATTTCACTAGCCCTTGTTACGATGGTTGTTATTATGGAAGTTCAAGGCGAACAATTTATCACATTTGGACTTATTCGCTTCGCTACCGTTATGATTGGTGTACTATCAGCATTTGCCGTTAATCTATTATTCCTTCCACCTCGATATGAAACGCGTCTTTATGCATCCTTAAATATTTTACAGGACGATATTATTCGGTGGATTCGCTTGGCAGCTCGTCAAGCATCAGAGCATACTTCTACAAAGCAATCGTTACGAACATTGAAACAGCGATACGAACGTATCAAGATTTTGTATAATCTGTACAAAGAAGAACGTGCATATTTTGGTAATAAGAAATTTGTAAAGGCTCGCAAACTAGTTGTTTATCGTCAAATGATCTTAACGACTAAAAAGAGTATTGAAGTATTAAATCGACTACATTTACATGAAAATGAAATGGCCCATTTACCTGAACGTTTTCGTATTATGATACAAGAACGCTTAGATTATCTACTAACTTATCATGAACAGTTATTTTTGAAATATACCGGTAAATTAAAGCATGAGCATACTACCTGGGTTGGGAAAGAGGAATATTTACAACGCAATGAAGTAATGGATATATTCGCTCAGCACATTGTATTAGCACATGAAGATGAAAATGAAGAAGAATTCTCAAGCTATCATCTACTGCATATTCTTTCTCGAATATTAGATTATGAAGAAAATCTAGAGCATTTGGATACTTTGATAAAGGCATACCAAAGCCGTCATTCACATGAAGTTTTAAAAGTAGAAATAGATGATCGTATTATGTAAGAAAAAACCTCCAATCGTCCTTAAGTTGGACGTATTGGAGGTTTTCTTCATTAGTTTTTCATTTTCGGGTCAAGGGCATCACGCAAACCATCCCCCATTAGGTTGAAACCTAGTACCGTTAACATTATTGCTAAACCTGGGAAGATCATCGTCCAAGGTGCATTGACTAAATAAATTCTAGCATCCGCCAGCATTTTGCCCCATTCTGGTTGAGGTGCCTGGGCCCCTAGTCCAAGGAAGCCAAGTGCTGCTGCTTCAATGATTGCAGATGCAATTGCAAGTGTGCCTTGCACAATAACCGGCGTCATGGAATTCGGCAAAATATGCGAGAACAATATTCGATAATCCTTCATACCAATAGCCTTAGCTGCTGTAATATATTCCTCTTGTTTAATACTCAATACTTTTGAACGTATCAGTCTTCCAAAATTCGGAATGTTAATCACCGCAATTGCAATCAGAGCATTTGTTAAAGAAGGACCTAATACAGAAACAATTGCAATAGCTAAGAGAATACTTGGAAACGCTAGTAAGATATCGAAAATACGAGAAATGATCGTGTCTACCCAGCGACCATAGTAACCCGCTACAATTCCCAAAATGCTTCCAACTACAACAGAACCTATTACAGAAAAGAAACCCACCATTAAGGAAATTCTAGCTCCATGCACGACA
>DATMJF010000019.1:0-4887 GCA_035554455.1 Rummeliibacillus sp. | reverse complement strand
CATTCAAAATAATAAAAGTGACCGTAAAAAAACGGTCACTTTTATTATTTCGATAAAAAATATCTAGTAAATACATTTACATAAGTTATACCTTAGTTTTCTCTCTCAACCTTTTACCAGACAGGTTTTATCTTAAATGATACTTTACCTTCATTTTCTTCAAAAACTAATTTTGATAAATCTTCTTTGAGCATTTGTATTTGTTTAGTACCTATTTTTTCACTCCAGCGTTCCTCAATCTCGGTTAGTATTTTCTCTTTTGCTCTTGCTACTGACCAGCCTCGTTCAGTCAAAACGATAATTTTCCCTCTTTTATCAGTGGGATGAGTTTGTCGCATGACATAACCACTTTTCTCAAGATAATCTACCATTTTGCTTACAGCCTGCTTTGTAATTCCTAAATTCTCAGCTAGTTCCATACCTGTCGATCCATTTGGAATGAGACATTTAAATATAAAGCCATGTGCAGGTCTGATATCTGCAAATCCCAATTCACTTAATCTTTCATGCAGTTCATTAATAGATGCACTAAAGGATAATGATAATAGCGATATAAGATCCATTTCATTATACAATTGCTGATTCAAATATAACCCCTCCTAAAAGGTCAATTAAGTTGACTTTATTCGAACACCATTGTACTATGCAAAATGTAGTCAATCAAATTGACTATATTAGTTTAAAAAACTAATTCAATGTGGAGGGTTTATATGATTAATATTGTTAAAATTAGAGCAAGTGTATTTATCCCAATGTCTTGGACGGAACCTAAGAAAGACATTCAAACAGGGAACGCCATCCAATTCGAAGGTGATTCACGTGAATTTACACCATATGCTGTAAATACTATGCGCTCTAGAGTTGAACAAGAAGTAGTTGTAGATTTTTATAAAAAGGAAGTTTTCTCATATGCAAACACTGGGATATCAACAGAAAAGATTATAAATCCAGAAGGCTCTGTTAATTATAGAAAAGGGAAAGCTAGTACAGAAGGTATTTTGTGCAATGATATTGTATGGAGTTCTGATGATGTTAGATTTCAAATGAGTGCAAGTGCTAGCAACCCTCTAAATGAACATGCGCCTAATGTTGACTACCTATTAAATGTACAAGTAAAAAATGATGGTAGCATTAATATTCAAGGAGAACATGATGGTTTTCCTTGCTTTGAATTTTATAAACAAGTAGATTTTGGACAAATTGATCAAATTTATACGCATGATTTTAGAAAAACTGGTGATACCCCTGCAGCCTTAGCTGGAGACATGGAGTATAGTTTTAAAAAGACATTGTAATTTTATTGAAACAAATACAATGATAAAAACCCCTAAGCATTTTTAATATTTTGCTGGCGGTATATTTTATAATATGTGAATAAACAGCGAACAACATATGAACGAGTAATAGGAGAAAAAGAAAATGACAACAGTTTTATTTGTAAAAGCAAACAATCGCCCAGCAACCCAGGCAGTTAGTGTTAAATTATATGAAGCCTTTTTTGAGAACTATAAAGAAACACATCCTAATGATACAGTAGTAGAACTTGATTTATACAATGAAGAATTGCCATATGTAGGAGTAGATATGATTAACGGCACATTTAAGGCAAGTAGAGGACTTGATTTAACAGATAAAGAAGCAAAAGCAGTAGCTGTTGCTGATAAATATTTAGATCAATTCCTTGCAGCTGATAAAGTTGTATTTGGTTTTCCTTTATGGAACTTAACAATCCCAGCCGTACTACACACATATATTGATTATTTAAACCGTGCGGGCAAAACATTTAAATATACACCAGAAGGTCCTGTAGGTCTTGTTGGAAATAAGAAAATTACATTATTAAATGCAAGTGGCGGTGTATATTCTAAAGGGCCAAAAGCTGAAAAAGGAATGGCTGTTAGATATGTAACATGTATGATGAACTTTTTCGGTGTAAAGGAAATAGAAAAAGTAGTGATTGAAGGTCATAACCAATTTCCAGATAATGCAGAAGAAATTATTGCAGAAGGGCTTGAAAAAGCTGTTAAATTGGCAAGTGTATTTTAATTAATAAAACTCCTTCCATTTAATATAGCAGTGCCTACACTTTGTGGAGGTACTGCTTTTTTATTTGTTAATCGTTACTTAGATTTCGAATACACATCTCCCTCTGCTTTCAGAAGCTGATGTAAGCATTAAAGACGTTCAAGTTAGATTGGGACATAGTTATATCTCAACAACTATGAACATCTATACTCATGCCACTCAAACAGCGAAAGACAAAGTTGCAAACATATTTGAAAACTTTATGGGTTTGAAATCGGATAGTCAAGAGGGAGTCAATTAAGCTTTTAAACATAAAAAACCCTTTCTCGGTAATCCGAGAAAGGGCTTGAAAACGTTGATATAACGCTGATATTAACGTTTTGAGAATTGAGGTGCACGACGAGCACCTTTAAGACCGTATTTTTTACGTTCTTTCATACGAGGGTCACGAGTAAGTAGACCTGCTGATTTAAGTGCTGGACGGAAATCAGGGTCAACTGTTAGTAACGCACGAGCGATACCATGACGGATTGCGCCTGCTTGACCTGTGAAACCACCACCGTTTACGTTTACGTAAATATCATAGCTACCAAGAGTTTCAGTTGCTACTAATGGTTGTTTAATAACTTCGCGTAAAGATGCGAATGGGACGTAGTTTTCAACGTCGCGGTTGTTGATAACGATTTTGCCTTCGCCTGGTACTAAACGTACGCGGGCAGTTGAGCTTTTACGACGACCTGTGCCGATATATTGAACTTGTGCCAAGGTTGTATCCTCCTCTAATATTATTATCCGCGAAGCTCGTAAGCTTCAGGTTTTTGTGCAGCATGTGGGTGTTCAGAACCAGTGTAAACGTGTAGTTTGTTGAACATTTGACGACCTAAAGAGTTTTTAGGAAGCATGCCTTTAATTGCTAATTCCAACATTTGAGTTGGATATTTTTCTTTCATTTCGCCAGCTGTGCGAGTTTTTAAACCGCCAGCAAATTGAGTGTGGCGGTAGTAAATTTTACCTTTTAATTTGTTACCAGTTAACTCAATTTTCTCAGCGTTGATGATGATCACGTGATCACCTGTGTCAACGTTTGGTGTATAGATTGCTTTATGTTTACCACGTAAAATAGCAGCTACTTCAGAAGCTAAGCGACCAAGAGTTTGGCCTTCAGCGTCTACAACTAACCATTTACGTTCTACTTCGTGACCTTTAGCCATGAATGTTGTACGCATTTTAGTATCCTCCTACAATTATCAAATTGTTTCTATTACTCTGTTCCAATTGTTTTCTTTATCCTCAAAAGCTAAGATTCGGGGCTTATCTTGTGGGGTAATGAAAATACCATATGTCATCATACAACATATAGCAATGTAAGTCAAGCATTTCGAGAAAAACACCTGGAAATGTTGCTTCAATCTTCATAGTGCACATTTTCAAGGTATAAACCTTGTGGTGACGCAGTTTTCCCTGCTTTTCCTCTGTCCAAAGATGCAATGATTTCAGCCAACTCGCAATGCTGACGTTTAGCAATCCCTACTTCCCAGAGTGTTCCTGCGATAATACGCACCATATTGTATAAAAAGCCATTTCCTTCAATTACCATATGCAATTCTTCTCCGTGCCACTCGAATGCTAAAAAAGAGACTGTACGAACTTTATCTTGCACACTTGTATTTGCTGCGCAAAAGCATGAAAAATCATGAGTTCCCAGAATGTACTGTGCTGCTTCCTCCATTGCCTTAACATCTGGCTTCACCCCATTGGTGGGTGTTGCATAAAAACGTCTAAAAGGGCTCTGGATTTCTTCACATGACCAAATATAGCGATACCGCTTGCCATGGACACTATAACGAGCATGGAAATCATCAGATACTTCCTCTATATTCACAACACGAATATCTCGTGGCAATTGAACGTTTAATGCTCGTGCATAACGATCAAGAGGAATAGACAATATTGTGTCAAAGTGGATAACCTGTCCTGTTGCATGGACCCTGGCATCTGTTCGACCACTTGCTGTCACATGGACAATCTCACCTTTATGCATTTTGGTAAGTACCTTTTCAATTTCCTCTTGTACAGTTCTTTGCTTAGGCTGTACTTGGTATCCCGAAAAATTGGTACCATCATATGCGATGGTGGCTTTCATTCTTCTTTTCATCGTTATGCAATCTCCTATTTCTATTAACTACGCAAATATACTAATACAATTGTCATCACCACAATGGAAAGAAGAGCTATCGTATCTCCTATACTCCATTTTAGCTGACGATAACGCGTTCTACCTTCCCCACCGTGATAGCCGCGAACTTCCATAGCGGTTGCTAAGTCTTCTGCACGTTTAAAAGCGCTCACAAATAATGGGACTAATAATGGAACAACAGCCTTTATCCGTTCTTTAATTGGACCTGTTGAAATATCAGAACCTCTGGCCATTTGTGCCTTCATAATCTTGTCTGTTTCATCCATTAAAGTTGGAATAAAGCGTAATGAAATGGACATCATTAAAGCCAACTCATGTACAGGTAGTTTGAACTTTTTTAGCGGATTTAACAACACTTCCATCCCATCAGTAATAGAAATAGGAGAAGTTGTTAATGTTAATATCGATGTGACAAACACCAATACTAAAAAACGAACGGAAATATAGATCCCTTGTCTTAGCCCTTCTTCGTGAATATGGATGAACTTCCACTCATATAGTATGGGTCCTTCCTTTGTAAAGAATATCTGCAATAAAAAAGTGAATACCATTAATATTAAAACTGGCTTTAAACCATTAATCAAAAAATACATTTTAATGCGTGACATCAATATGATAAGTAATGTGAACACTAAAAGTGCAATATATGAAGGCGTATTATTAGC
>DATMJF010000018.1:0-3178 GCA_035554455.1 Rummeliibacillus sp. | reverse complement strand
CATACACAGAAGTAGAAGTGAAATTAGCGAATTATTTCGGCTATCATCCAACACTTAAAACTGTGTTAAAAGATCGAATTGCTGAATCATTGCAAGGTGAAGTGAATATGAATTGCGATACTTGCCAATATCGTCTAAATGCAGCCGAATTTGTAGAGCATCACCATCATCACGACCATGAACATGATCATCACCACCACGATCACGACCATCATCATCATGACCACGTTCACGAAGATCATCTAGTTGGTGCTAAAAAATGATTTTCATGTTAGCTGGTACAAGCGATGCAAGGGAACTAGCAATAAAATTGGAAGAAAATGGTCGGAAGGTAATAGCAACTGTCGTAACTGAATCAGCGGCAAAAAGTTTAAGTGAAGCTGGTATTAAAACAAATATTGGTCGTTTAACTACAGAGCAAATGACGGTTTTTATCAAAGAAAATCATTTTCAAGCAATCGTGGATGCTAGTCATCCTTTTGCTGAAGAAGCATCAAAAAATGCACTGTCTGCTTCGGAGGCTTCTGGTATTCCATATTTTCGCTATGAAAGAGCGAGTCAAACTTTTAGTAACCCTCTAGTAACTATAGTTCAAGACTATGAAGAAGCAGCAAAATTAGCTGCTGAAAAACGTGGGGCTATTATGCTGACAACTGGTAGTAAAACATTAGGGATTTTTACAAAGTATTTATTAGGTTTAGAGAATACAAGAGTGGTTGCTCGTATGCTACCAAGACTTGACAATATGGAAAAATGTCAAGCATTAGGTGTAGAACAAAAAGATATTATTGCAATGCAAGGACCATTCTCGAAAGAGTTAAATATTGCACTTATTCATCAATACAAAGTCACATTAATGATTACAAAAGAAAGTGGCAAAGTAGGATCAGTCGATGAAAAATTAGAGGCTGCACTAACGTGTGGTATTGAAACGATTATGATTGCAAGACCGAAAATACAATATGAAAATATGCATTCAAGTTTTGAGGGAGTTATAGAAGATTTAACTTCAAAACTAACTATCTAGGAGGAAATAAAATGGATTTTAAAACAGACTTCAAACCACTTACAGTTGACCCAGATAAAATTTATGAGCATAGCTTTGAAACAATCGCAGAAGAATATGGCCCACATGATTTTACAGAAGATGAGTGGAAGATCATTCGTCGTATTATTCATGCTTCAGCAGATTTTGATTTAGGTCGTAGTGTGATGATTCATCCAGATGCTATTGCAGCTGGGATTAAAGCCATCCGTGCAGGAAAACCAGTTATTGCAGATGTACAAATGATTCAAGTGGGTACCGGACACAAACGTTTCCAAAAATATGGTGGTGATGTTTATTGCTATATTTCTGATGAAGATGTATCTAAAGCTGCAAAAGAGGCAGGTGCTACTCGTGCCATTATGTCAATGCAAAAAGCTGCTCATTTACATGAGGGTGGGATTTATGCAATTGGTAATGCACCAACTGCACTTTTAGAACTTATTCGATTAATTAAAGAAGGCGAAGTAAAACCAGATCTAATCATCGGTATGCCTGTAGGCTTCGTTTCAGCTGCTGAATCTAAAGATGAATTGGCAAAGGTTACAGAGGTACCATTTATCACTAATTTAGGTCGTAAAGGTGGAAGTACGGTAACTGTAGCAGCATTAAATGCCATTTCAATTTTAGCTGATCAAGCTTAATGCAAAAGAAAAATAAAAAAGACCCATCGCAAATGCGTCATGGCTACACAACAGGCGCTTGTGCGACAGCCTGCACAAAAGCAGCGTTAACTGCCCTAATTACTGGTGAAGCACAAGAAACAGCTACGATACATTTACCAATTGGGCGAGACGTAACATTTACAATTGAAAAGAATTCTATGACGGATAAAACAGTAAGCTGTGAAACAATCAAAGACGGTGGAGATGATCCAGATGCAACACATGGCGCTTTGATTGTTTCCACAGTTAGTTGGCAGGATGATCCGGGGATTTCATTGAACGGGGGAATAGGTGTTGGACGCGTGACAAAACCAGGTCTCCCTGTTGCGGTAGGAGAAGCGGCAATCAATCCGGTGCCACGTAAAATGCTCTATTCAACAGTGGAAGAAACTTTAAAAGAATTTAATATTAACCGTGGAGTAAAAGTGATTATCTCAGTACCAGACGGAGAGGAAATCGCTAAAAGCACATTAAATGGTCGACTTGGAATCATCGGTGGCATTTCAATATTAGGTACAAGAGGAACCGTTGTACCATTTTCAAGTTCAGCTTATATGGCAAGTATTGAAGAAGCCATTAGCGTAGCACATGCAACTGGCAATGATCATGTAGTCATGACAACAGGTGGTAGAAGTGAAAAATACGCTATGAAACAATATGAAGGATTACCTGAGGAAGCCTTTATAGAAATGGGCGACTTTGTAGGTTTCGCTGTAAAACATTGTAAAAGACTGGGCATAAAAAGAGTTTCTCTAGTAGGAATGATGGGGAAATTTTCAAAAGTAGCACAGGGTGTGATGATGGTCCATTCAAAAAGTGCTCCTATTAACTTTGAATTTTTAGCACAATTAGCAGACGACGTTGGAGCAACTAGCGAAATCGTTCAACAGGTTTCTGCTGCCAACACAGCTTCACAAGTCGGAGAGATTATGCTTGAGACTGGTAATAAGCGGTTCTTCGATCATTTATGTGAAGCTTGTTGTACATCCTCATTAAATCATGTAAAAGGTGGCCTCGTGATGGATACCGCTATTTACTCGATGAAGGGTGAATTATTAGGAAGGGCTGATGGAATTGACACAATCGATTAAATTAATCGGTATAGGAGACAATGGCCTAGCAAGTTTATTACCCCAATATGCTAAGTGGATAGAAGAAAGTGAAGTCCTTATTGGTGGCGAAAGATTGTTAGAGTTCTTTCCTTATTATAAAGGTGAGAAAATAGCAGTAAAGAGCGGATTGAAAAAACTTGTTGAAATGATTCAAAATGAAACAAGAAATATCGTAATTTTAGCTTCAGGAGACCCATTGTTCTATGGACTTGGGGGCTATCTATCAAAAAAAATAAATGTAGAAGTATATCCGCATGTAAGCTCCATACAATTGGCATTTTCAAAAATCGGAGAAAGTTGGCAAGATGCCTATATCACAAGTGTGCACGGTCGATCAATCAAAGGATTAATCCAAA
>DATMJF010000017.1:0-9027 GCA_035554455.1 Rummeliibacillus sp. | reverse complement strand
ATAATTTCACTAATCTCCATGTGTATTGCTTATTTAATGAGTAATAAATTGGAGGTAAAGATGTGATGACTCTTTCTATTATTATTAGCATGGTAATTTTTAGCTTAATTATCTTGGTGGCAAAGAAATTGTTTCAAATAGTTCAGTGGAAGCCTCAATTTATGAAAATAATATTAGTTACTTATAGCACATTATTAATTATAGCGACTATCTATGTTGGCTTTATGAAGAGCGATGTTAAAGTAATGACGAAATCAGAGAAAGTAAATATAGTGAAGCAAAATGAAGACTTTTTTACTCGTGCAGAACATCACCAGTTAAAGGGGAAAGAGGAAGCTTTTTTTGTCAAATCCTTTAAGCAAAATATAGAAGGAAATAAACTATATATTACGGCTAATACAGGGAATGATAATTTAATTGTTTATGTTCAACGTATAGAGAACAATAATCATATAGTGGAAGGGGCGGTGTATCATTCAAACGCCTACCATCGTTCATTAAACTTCAATGATGAAATTTCTTATGCCAAAGTAGATTGGCAATTTCCACATACATTACGCATTTCAAAACCAGCAGTGTTGGAAAAGACATATTATGTTATCACAGATTCAACACCCTTATTTTCGTTTAATCCCGGATATTTCAAGGGGTACTCTCGAAGCGGTTATTCATCTTTTTTAGATGGATATACCATCATCAATTTAAAAGTACCAAAGCAAGTGGAAATTAAAGATATCAATCAATTAATATCGAAAGCTGAATAAGTGCAAAAAACGATAAAAAAAGTTCATAAATTAAAGTAATAGTGAAAAATTCTCTAGTCGCATGTCACAATTATTGATAGAATAAGCATAATGATTTTAGTAATATTCAATTTGGTCTGAAATTTGAAAAGGGGGCCCTTTAAAAGGACATGAAGGAACATGAGAATTGGCCTTTACCATCTGTGTCATTCAATGAGCATGGTACGAAGAATGACCAAAAAAATTTACAAATTATATTAAATGTCGAAAAAATAAAAGAACAATATAAACAAGATGCCGAAAATAGATTACCTCAACATTTCTCTGCCAATAAGCGTATGAAAGTGCAAGCACTTACAAAGGAAGAAATTGAATCAAATGGTTTACCAAAGGAAATCTTTTGGAAAATGGTCGAATTTAATGTGAGTGCAAGAGGTGGGGTATCATTTGAAAGAATTGCCGCTATTAGTGAACATATTAACTTTTTAGCTTCTGAATATAGTACGTATAAAGCACGGATTCATCGTGATTTTGAAGGTCAAGAAAAGGAACAACAGCTTAAGAAATTAAATGACATTTTAGGGCGTGGCTTTGAACGCCTTTTAAATGCTTATGTTGAAACAGTGGGTACCTTCTTTGAGCGAAATGAGATCAATAGTGAAAAAGAGTTAATGCGAAAGTCAATTGCTGCTCTATATGAACGTAAAATAAAGCAATATGAGCAATTTATCAGTATTTATCCTGATTATGCTTATATAAAAGGAACAAAAGACGAATGGCTTGAAAGAGATTCGTACTTTATGGGAGATATTCTCCGTTTGGTCGTATCTAGTGTGTATAAGCAATGTATTTTATTACCTGGGGAATTATACACTGCTAAGGATTTAGCAGCTGCTGGAGCATTTTATCAATCTGCTCATAAATGGCTTATCAATCAAAAATCAACAGCAGTTAGCGAAGAACAGCTTGGAGTAGAACTAGGTTATTTAGGTATGAAATTAGAGGTTCTATCACGTAAAGAGGATCTGTCTCAAAATTTGAAAGAAAAACTAGGCAGAGTCTATCAATCATTTACTTCTTATAAAATTGAAGATATTAATAAACGTCAAGAAGAATCCAAACACTATCCATATACACGTCTAAATAAGAAATATGCGAAATTGGATACTAAGGTTGTTTTGCATTGGGCAACTATTATGCGAAGCCATATTCAAGAGAAAAATATTGAATCTGTTTTTCTAGAAGTTTTGCCAGCTGCATTCGCAGAATTCCAGAAAAAAGTAGAAGCTGGTAGCCTACTTGAACGTTATCAAGAGCAAAATGATTGGGATGAGTTTTATGAGAATGCAGAGTCTATTACTTATCCTGCAGGTAAACCAGATACCTTTCATTTCAGTACAATGATTGAAGACTGGAATCGTTTTATCGAAAAAATCGCGGTGCAGCCATCGATGATTTTCACTACTGGAAAAATATTTGAATGATTTATTAATAAAACTGTGGGTACCAACTGTGTATCCACAGTTTTCCTATTAATAGGTAAATAATAATAATACGCTATAATATAAAAACTTAACTTTTTTAAAGAGGTCATGCATACAGCGAGTCTCTTACTGCCTGTTAATTCAGGATAAACTATACATAAAGTCGGGTGTGGAGATGGAATTTATCGTTTTTATGATCATTGGATTCTTAGGCAATTTTATCGGCGTACTATGTGGCGGTGGAGGTCTGATTACACTACCAACAATGTTGCTAATGGGGTTACCTGCCCATTCTGCAATCGGGGCAAATAAAGTTTCAAATACCGTTAGTTCTTTTACAAGCTTTCTTGTTATTTTCAAAGAAAAAGAGATTACGTTAAAAGAAACGTTTACGGTTCTTGTGATGTGTTTGATAGGAGGGTCACTTGGTGGAGTCATCGCTTCCCTCTTAAGCGATAGCACATTAACAATGATCGCCATTATTTTGCTTGCCTTCGCATTTGTCACTTCATTTTTTAGTAAAAATGATTTTGAAGGACATGCATTGTTTATGCCCAATAAAATAACGGTACCTTCATTGTTAGGGATTAGTATGTATGATGGTATGTTCGGACCGGGGAGTGGCACACTACAAATGTATTTATATGCACACGAAAAGATTGCCTATATTCGTGCTGTTGGGCTTGCTAGGGTAGGGGTATTTGCAGGTTGCTTCGGTTCAGCAATTTCCTACATTGCCACAGGAAAGATTATGTGGGGATTAACGATTGCTTTAATGATTGGCTCAACAATCGGAGCACAAGTAGCAGTAAGGGTTGCACGAAAGCTGGATACGAAATATGTGAATCCATTACTAAGAATGATTACACTTATTCTAATAGTTCAAATTGTAATCAGTTATTTTAGAGGATAAATGGAAAAAGGACGATTCCTATAATAGATAGGAATCGTCCTTTTGTACTATACTAACACTTTTGTCATCTGCTCAAGCAATTGTTCAGCAGAAATAGTAACCTCACCGCCACCTTGGACAAAGGTATCATTTCCGCCGCCCTTACCGTTGATGACTGGTAATACAGTGTTTGCTATTTCTTTCATGCTACCAATATGCGCAGCTGCTCCTTTTGCCGCCACAAATTGGAGTTTATCAGCTTGCTTTGAAACGAAAAGTGCAGCGCTTGCTTCATCTATTGCTATAATTGCGCGTGCTAGTTGTTGTAACTCCTGAACGGAGCGAGAAGTAAATGTTTTACGAATAAGATTCTCATCGGATTCTTGTAATAATTCCTTTGCTTCAAAAGTTAGCAATTGATTATTGGCATCACCTAAGGCTTTTTCAAGTCCCTTTTGCGTTTGTAATAGCTTTGTTACGGCTTGTGCTGTTCCTTCTTCAGGTACATTTGAAAGACGAGCTGCTTCAGATAATTCCTTTTTACGCCAATGTAGTTCATGAAGTACACGTCCTCCACAAACAAAATGCACACGTGTGTTTTTCTTTTGCTTTTCTGTCGCTAAAATTTTAATGGCTTGAACTTGTCCGGTAGAAGTAGGGTGAGTACCTCCACAACCGTTATAATCGTAATCTGGAATAATAACGAGACGGATTTCTCCAGTAACGGAGACAGCTTTTCGCAAATTATAATTTGAAATTTCTTCTTCTGTTACCCATTTTGTTTCGATTGGGCGATTTTCTAAAATAATGTCATTGGCTCTTTTTTCTACTTCAGCCAGTTCTTCATCGGAAATTTTCGCATGATCAATATCGATCGTTACTGTTTCTGTCCCAAGATGAAAGCTTACTGTAGGATAGTTGAAAAGCTCAACAAAAGCTGCCGTTAAAATATGTTGGCCAGCATGTTGTTGCATATGATCGAAGCGACGTTGCCAATCAAGTACACCATGAACTTCTGTCGTATTATCTGGCAAAAACTTAGTTACATAATGTCGAATCTCACCATCAATTTTCTCCACATCCATTACTTCCACATCATTTAACATACCTGTATCATGCGGTTGTCCACCACCAGTAGGGTAAAAAGCGGTATTGTCTAATACGATATATTTTCTTCCTTCTTCATCCTCTTGTTGAGTTTGAACACTTGCGTTAAATTCCTTCATCATGACATCTTGATAATAGAAAAGTTCTTGCATTATTCCACGCTCCCTTATGTTATCGCCTATTTTTAACATAAAACTTTACTAATTGCCAATTTCCTATATTATAAAGTAGTGAAAGATGTAAAAGGAGCGATTTTATTGGATATTTTAGCATATACAATGGAAGAAATTTTAGATCCAACTAATATTATTGAAGGTCAACGTTTCGAATTTCTGTTGGATATTAATGTAGATGAAGACGATGAACTTTATACAGAAGGTGGAATTGAAATTCGCGCCATTGTTGCAAAAAAAGATGGCGAAATGGCATTAGCTAATTACTTTATCACTGCAAAAGCAAGCGGAGAATTATTAGACTTTGCATTGGAAGATGATGAAGAAGAATCGATTTTAACTTTTTGTAAAGAACATATTGCTGCAGGAGAATAAAAAACAGCCTGTAATATGCTTTGTCTAATAGACATTCGGGAATACTTAAGTGTAGGATTTCTGGATGTCTATTTCCGTTCAGATTAAAAAAAGGGAGTTGAAAGAAATGGATGCTTATACACAACCTGTTAATGTTGCTATTATTGCATTTATACTATTGGCATTTGTGATTTGGATTCCATGGCTTATTTATACATATCGCAAATATGGATTTTTGCGATTGTCTACGACGTTAATTTCGTTTTCGTTTATTTTTTACTTTTTCTCAGCACTATTTCTAGTAATATTACCTTTACCATCAATTCGAGATACTTGTTCAATGCAAGAACCTGGAACACAGCATTATTCTTTAGTTCCGTTCAGATTTATTTCCGATATTTTTGAAAACAGTGGAATTGTTTGGACACATCCAGGGACATATATACATTTATTTGAACAAACTGCTTTTTATCAAGCGTTGTTTAACTTCCTGTTGTTAATGCCATTTGGTGTCTATTTGCGCCATTTCTTAAAGCAAAAAAAACAGTGGACATTAGCTCTTGGCATCACATTTGTGTTGACATTATTTTACGAAATGACACAAGTGACAGGGATTTTTGGCTATTATAATTGTGCATATCGTATTTTTGATGTTGATGATCTACTATTAAATACATTGGGTGGGATTGTAGGATTTTTCATTGCACCAGCAGTATTAGCGTTATTCCCATCAAAGGAAAAAATCAATGAAAAGGCAGATCTCTTATTAAAATTAGATGAAGTTGGATCGATGTCAGTGCTAATAGCGATTGCTATGGATTTATTTTACACTGATATTGCAACACAAATTTTCTTACATTATACGAGTGTAAACGAAGTGAATGAATTCCTTGTTCGTTCTGTCTCACTATTTATATTCTTCTTTGTGATTCCAATACTTTGGAATGGTCGAACAATCGGAACATTCATTATGCGTTTCCGGTATGATAGTAAAGTAAGTCGCAGTTCAACTGTGAATCGCTTATTTAAACGTTTTGTAGCGATTTATGTGACATTTTTTATTACCTTTGTGATTAACGTCTTAAACCAATCTCAAATCTCAATGGATTCACCTTACTATCACGTTTCTTATTTCCTTCAAACGGGTACAATGATTCTGTATGGCATCGTAACGATTGTGCTGTTTATCCATATCATGTTAGTTGTATTTGGAAAAGGAAAACGACGTTTCTATTTTGATGAAGCATCTGATTTATATACGACAAAAAAAGATAAAATCTAGATATTTACAAAATTGTATTATTTATATATTAATGATAATATGTATGTAGTTTTCTTTGCAAGGAGGAATCTAAATGGTCGCATTATACAGTAATGCATACACTAGAGCACAAAACTTCATGGCTAAAGAAATCTCCATCGAAGATTTGTAAATGTCTTGGACAATAAAATTGAATAATTTTTCCAACGGCAAAATGGATCATTTCTTTAGGCCAATAACTAAATTTAAAAGCCTAAATAATTGGAGTGATTTTTAGATGGAAAAACAAACAATTCAACCGTTCTTATCAGTGGCAAACTATCATTTGATAGAGCATCAATTGAATAAAATTATAAATGCGTATAACACAACAAAAGATAAAAATGTGATTCTTGCTGTAAAAGGACTTGTAGATACAGAGCTATCGAAAAATCTGGATTTTGACCCGGTTCAACTAAACCTAATTAATCAACTATACAATATTACAGACCACACTCAGAGTGATGTATTTTTAGAAAGCTTAAAGCTTTATGTCATTCCGTTTAAAGCAGTGACAGCAAGCAATCTAAAAAGCCTTTTAAAAAAAGAAAAGAAATTAAAATTACCTAATCTAGAAAGTATGGATTTTCAGCAGATCTGCTATTTAACTTGGGATGATGTTAGTACACATCGTAAATATGTAGTGCTTGAGCAAAAAGGAAAGTTAAAAGCCGTTAAAGGGAATATAGATACCAAAGTGATTAAAGGAATTTGTGCAATTTGTAATCATCATTCAGATGTGAGCTTATTTACAACTACCGTTAAAGGGCAAGTTGTCGATACATTTAAAAAGCACAGTAACTATATTTGTAGGGATGGCGAATATTGCAATAGAAACATCGCAGATATGCAAAGAGTAACTGACTTTTTCGAACGTGTTACCCAATAATTAAAAAGGAAAGGCTTCTCCGTAGTAGCTTGGAGAAGTCTTTCTTTTTTTAAACATATCCTACTTTTCCAATATAATTTTTTTAAAACTATAAATTACTAATTGACAGTTGATATCATTGTGATTAGAATAATAAATGTATTTTGATATTGAAATTCATTATCAATTAAGTTGAAGATTATTTTATATCTTCGAGGGAGAGCCTATGAGAAAAAAATTACTATTTATTATTTCTATCCTTTTATTAGTCATTGGAGTTGGAATACATAATCCTGCGTATGCTGCTGGAAATTCCAATGATGATATGAAAAAGGCTGAGAAATCTGTTGATAAAGCTATTGAATTGGCTAAAAAAGGGGACCTCTCTGAAGCAGAGAAAACCTATAACCAATATGATAAAACTTGGCGTGAAATTGAAACTGGAATAAAAAATGATTCAGCAAAAGCTTATCAAGATATTGAATCAAATATGGGACAAGTAGTCTATGCATTTACTCTTAAAAAACAAGATCAGGTAGTTCAGGCTTTAGAAGGTTTAAAGAATGTAAATGATAAATTTGCAAGTGGTGGATATCCAAAAGAGAAAAGTTTTAAGAAAGAAGACATTTCTTTAGATGATTTTATTATTCTACTTCAACAAACAAAGAAGGAGATTAATAATCAAAATCAAAAGGACGCTCTTGCGGACATAAAAAAAGCGAGTGCTAGTTGGTTAAGTGTTGAGGGAGTAGTCGTTGCACAATCTGCATCGGTCTATAATGATTCCGAAAGAGATTTGGTGAAAATACAAGCAATGCTAGCGGCTAATCCACCAAATTATAAACAAGCAAATGAAACAATAGAAAGTATGATCAATTATCTTACACCATTAGCCGAAAAATCTAGTTACACCTATTGGGATGCTGCAATGATCCTTATTCGTGAAGGATTGGAAGCATTACTTGTCGTAATTGCCTTGATGTCTTTTGTAAAGAAATCAGGCGAAACAAGAGGGAAGAAATGGATTTGGAGTGGTGTTCTAAGTGGATTTGGAGTTAGTATTATTCTTGCACTAATAGTCAAATTCGTGATATCTTCCGGAGCGTTTGGTAATAATAATGCACTTATTGCTGGTTGGACAGGAGTATTTGCAGCGGTCATGTTATTGTATATGAGCTATTGGCTTCATAGTCAATCAAATATTGCTGATTGGAATCGGTATATTCGTGAAAAAAGTCAGGCAGCATTATCTACCGGAAAACTTGTTTCACTTGGCGTTTTAGCTTTTCTAGCAGTATTCCGGGAAGGAACAGAGACTGTCCTATTTTATATTGGAATGGCAAGCCAAATTAAGCTTCAATCACTTCTATTTGGTTTTCTAATAGGAGCAGCTATCCTAGGAATCATAGCCTTTTTAATGATATATGTAGGCTTGAAGTTGCCGCTTCGACCATTCTTTATGGTATCAAGCCTAATTGTATTTTATCTTTGCATTAAGTTTACTGGAATGGGCATTCATAGCCTACAATTAGCTGGATTAATTCCAACAACTAATGTTGAAAGTATTCCAAGCATTGAATTCTTTGCATTATACCCTTCATGGGAGAGTGCCATCCCACAATTAATTCTTGTTATTGTTGCCATTGCTATCATTCTAGTGAAAAAGTTTAAAAGTAATAACTAGTTACAATAAATAATACTCATTAAGAAAGAAGGAAAAAACATGAAGAAAATAACATCAATGATTTTATCAATCGGTCTTGGAAGTGCATTAGTATTAGCTGGTTGTGGTTCAAATAAGAGCAATGAAGTTTCTGATGGAGTTAATAAAATGCTTGATACAACAGAACAATTATCAAAAGCAATTGATAGCGGTGATCAAGCAAAAGTAAAAGAAGTTGGTCCAAAGTTAGAGGATCAATGGAAAGTTTTTGAAGATGAAGTGAAAAAAGACAACAAAGATCTTTATGGAAAAGTTGAAAAATATCTAGATCCAACGATTGCAGGTTCAGAAGCACCTACTTTAGACAAAAAAGCTTTGGGTACATTAAATGATCAACTGACTGAAGCATTGAAGGAATTAGCTGATAAAACGAAATAACTAGA
>DATMJF010000016.1:0-2944 GCA_035554455.1 Rummeliibacillus sp. | reverse complement strand
AGCCGTTGCCACAGGAAGTGGCGCTCTTAGGCTTTGTTCCTTAAAACTGTTCCTGCGGGGCTTTCAGCTCAAGCTTTTCCCGTAGGACTTTGAATGAACCTCACTGAATTAACATCGCACGAAGGAAATGCGAATGCATTTTCGAGGACTCGCCGTCTTTCGCTCCACAATGAACAAAATTGGATATCATTAAATGTTCGTATATTTTATATGAATTTTGCATTATGAAATTGATTCAACTGACTAAGTTTTAATACGGAAGGAAATAGCAATAGAAAAGACTATGGGTTATTCCCCGTAGCCTTGAGATTATCCAATCTTATGTACTAAATTAACTTCAAGATATGTTTTACTTCTAGTTAACGTTATAACTTATAAGTTTTAAAGTATTGTGATCTGTTTCTTCAAAAGTCATATCAAAATCATATATTTTATCATGCCATGTGAATTGTCCTGAAGTGTCGTAAGTACCATCTCCATTATCGATGATATGGTAGTCATCTTTACTCCATGACCAATCAACGTTATCGATTTTTTCATTTTGCTCTACCGCATCTTGTACTGCTAATTCAATGTTAGTTTCAATATCATCTGAGGAGGAATCAGATGATGAGTCACTTGAACATCCAGTTGCTAAAATAGTTAGTGCACTTACAATTAAAAATAATATTTTTTTCACATTATCACTTCCTTCCTATCAAATATATACAATATAATATTTTTTCAATAAAGGGAACCTTTATATTTAAATAACTTTATTTAGTAGATAAAAAAATTAAGATTCACTCTTTTTATCTAATTTTGTTCAACTTCTTTATTTTATTTATCAGAACAAAAATCCTTTTATTTGAAAACAATTCACTATCCACTTTGTCTTTTTCATTATTAAATTATTTCTAATCTACTTAATATCAACTATAATCCGAAAATAAGCAAAAAGAACTAAATTTTGTCTAAAAAAGAAGAATTAAAGGTATATTTTTACCAAAAAGAAAACATTTAACACTATCTTAATATGAATAATGTTATATTCAATTTGAGTCTAAAAGTCTCAAAAAATAGTAATAGGATGGGTGGATAAAATGAAATTAGGAAGTAAATTTCAAGGTTTAAAGGTATTATCGAGTACATTTGCGATTAGTCTATTAGTTGCATCGTTTGTGCCAAGCGATGCAAGTGCTTCAAAACCGGATAATGACAATGTTCAGTCACTTGTAAAATTACGAATTATGGAAACAACCGACATTCATACCAATTTAGTCAACTATGATTATTACAAAAATAGCTCGGCTCCTAAATTAGGACTAGCAAAAACTGCAACGCTTGTAACAAATGCTAGAGCAGAAGCGAAAAACTCTGTACTAGTAGACAACGGAGACCTGATTCAAGGAACCCCTCTTGGTACGTATAAAGCAAAAGTTAAACCTTTAGAAGATAAAGAAGTTCATCCTGCAATAAAAGCTATGAATCTCATGGATTACGACATGGCGACACTTGGAAATCATGAGTTCAATTACGGTTTAGACTATTTAGACGAAGTATACGATGACGCTGACTTCCCTTTTGTAAATGCGAACGTATACGTAGATGATCACGATAACAACCCAAACAATGATCAAAACAAGTACACCCCTTATAAACTTGTCAACAAAAAAGTAACCGATGAATCTGGTAAAACAAATGTCATTAAAGTTGGTTACATTGGTTTTACTCCTCCTCAAATCAATGAATGGGACAAAGCAAATCTAGATGGTAAGGTCATCACAAAAAATATTGTAGAAACTGCAAAAAAATATGTACCTGAAATGGAAAAGAAAGGTGCAGATGTGATTATCGCATTAGCACACTCAGGTTTTAGTGGATCTGAAAACAATACAGAAGATACTGTTTATGCCTTATCTAAGGTGCCTGGCATTGATGCAATTACATTTTCACACACACATAAATTATTCCCAGCAAAAAATATATCGAGTTTAGATGCTTTATTCAAAGATGCAAATGGACAACCGCTTCCTGGCGTTGATAATGAAAAAGGAACAATTAACGGTGTTGCTGCTGTACAAGCTGGTTATGGCGGTGGTTCATTAGGAATTATTGATCTTTCATTAGAAAAAATAAAAGGAAAATGGAGCGTATCTACTTCTCAATCTTCTACAAGAGAAATTGAAACTGTACAACCAGATCCTACTATTGTTGAAGCTGTTAAAGCTGATCACGAAGCGACAATTAAATATGTAAATACACCAATTGGAAAAACATCTGATGACATTTATAGCTATTTCGCGCTTGTGCAAGATGATCCATCTGTTCAAGTTGTAACAAATGCTCAAAAATGGTATGTAGAAAAATACCTTGCTCTTAACAAACCAGAATTAAAGAACCTTCCTATTTTATCTGTTGGAGCACCATTTAAAGCTGGACGTAATGGTGTTGACGAATATACAGAAATTAAGAAAGGTGATCTAACCATTCGTAGCGCAGGTGATTTATATCTTTATGACAACACATTAAAAGCAGTTAAAGTAAAAGGCTCTGTGGTAAAAGAATGGATTGAAATGTCTGCTGGCCAATTCAACACAATTTATCCTAACAAAACAGTAGAACAATCATTAATAAATCCTTCTTTCCCTGTCTATAATTTCGATGTGATTGATGGTGTGACATACCAAATTGATGTTACAAAACCAGCTAAATATGCAACGAATGGCGCACTTGTAAACCCAAGCTCAAGTCGTGTTGTCAATCTCGAATATGATGGAAAACCTATCGATCCAAATCAAGAATTTGTTGTAGTAACAAATAATTATCGTGCGAATGGTGGAGGCAATTTCCCAGGTCTTAAAGGTAGCGAGTTAGTTGTTGATTCAGCAGATGAAAACCGCCAAATTTTAATGGATTATATTTCAGAAAAAAAGGAAATTACACCAACTGCTGATCACAATTG
>DATMJF010000015.1:0-4004 GCA_035554455.1 Rummeliibacillus sp. | reverse complement strand
CCCACGATGAAATTGCAACGGGTAAACTTTCTGAGAAACAACAACACTTACTTGATCAATATAAACATCAATTACCAGCTTCATGGTATGTTGACTATACTGATCTTGTTTCCTTCTCAACCGAACAAACTATCCAATTTATTGAAGGAAATGAATACGAAAAATTCACCAAAGAAAGTAGACAATATTTTGAACACTCACCCTTTTCAATAACGACACAGTCTGATCGAATGGGGTATCGAATGCACGGTCCTCATATTGAGTTAACTGAAAAATTCGATCTTCTCTCTGAAGCTACTACTTTTGGTACTGTTCAAGTTCCATCAGGTGGACAACCGATTATATTGATGGCAGATCGACAAACAACTGGTGGTTATCCTAAAATTGCTCAAGTTATTTCAGCTGATTTATCTTCTCTTGCACAAATGTCTCCAAAAGGAATCGTCCATTTTAAAAAAGTAACATTAGAAGAAGCTCAGCTAAAACTCATTGAAAAAGAAGAAATTCTTCAAAAATTAAAAAGAACCATTCTTGCAAAATTAAATTAATAATAGAAGAACTAAAATAAAACCTTCAGACAATAGTCTGAAGGTTTTTAGCTAAGAATCGATGAGGTAATTCGAGCAATTCAATTTTTAACAGCGGCTGCCCAGTTATTGATCGCTGTTTCTGTAAAATCAGTATAATGCGTTCCATCTGTTTTAACTTTTGCAGAAGTTCCGTTAAAATCCTCTAAAGTAAGCCAGTTCCCATTTGCTTGAATACTCTTAAGAGGAATATAGTTTTGGAATAATACAGTTTTCTTATTCGTTTTCATATTCCATTTATAGAAATTCGAATCATTTGGTAAAGTATAGTAAAAGGCATTTTGAGCGATTGTGAAGGCTTGTGCATTCATTAAGAATTCATACTTTTTACTTGTTGCTGGATTTTCATTACGATAGTTCCATGTATGGTCTTTTGCTAATTGTTGATCAGTAATTAGGAAATAATTTAATCGATAACGATCGCCACGGTCAGGCATTGGATCATTCCAAGTGATATCAAGGTTGTACCATTTTCCATCTACTTTAACTTTGTTCCACGCATGATTTTGTCCGTGAACTTGCCCTGTAATATATCTTGTGTCAACACCTGCTTCAGTCAATAGACGATACGCAGCTAATGCATATCCTTGGCAAACAGCTTTGTGATCAAATAATGCGGCATATGCAGAATGTCCACCGTCTGTAGCATTTGAACTATATGCAATATTTTGTGCTAAATATTTATTCACAAAGTAGACTTTTTCAAAATCAGTCATTTGTTTCAAATGATTATTTTTTACAATTTCTTTTACCTTATTATTAATCTCTTGTTCTTGTTTTTGTGTTGTTAAATAATAGGCTTCTACTTTTATTTGGATAAATCCCATATTAGAAGAAATATAATATGAATAACCAGTGAGGTTACCGAATCCATAATTCCCGGTAGAACTTATTTCGTTAATAACATCCTTGAACATTTTTTCTGCTTCTTTTGATTTGTATATAGGAAGCTTCGTTGGAATTGTAAACTCCAGTTTCACTTGATCCAAATTCTTTAAAACTTCTTGTTTTAATTGTTGTTCAGTTGTTATCGCTGGAACGTTGTCATTAGCATATACATTATAATGCCAATATCCAGCTCCCCCTAGACAGATTAAGATTCCTAGTAAAACTGCAAGAAATCTCTTCATCTACTTTTCTCCCTTCAACTGTTTTAATCTATAAATAAACGAATTAATTTTTATGTTTACTATATTAACTATAAGGCCAAAACCAAAAATTTGGACAAGTAATATATGGTACAAAGTCCAATTAAAAAACAGCCTAGACAAAAGTATTACGTCTAGACTGTATAATTTGATATGAAAGTTATTGCTTCTAAACATATTATTCTAGTACTTTCCAATTTGACAAAGCATTTTTCCTTTTTCTTTTGGTAATTGGTAAAATGATGATATAATGGTGGTATTCATAATAGAAGGGACGATGGGTGGACAATGATTAATTAATCTTATTTTTAACTATTGGAATTTCATTATTTCAATTTCCAAAAATAGGATTAGTCTGCCCGTTTTCTATAAACATGTTAAGCTATTTATTTGAATAGCTTATTTTAACTAGGCAAAAAAAGCGACTAATCCTTCCAAAATAACTTGGGAGGATTTTTTTATTCTCCCTTTGAAGAGAGGGATTTTATTTATGCAAGAACTTTTAAAACTCCGTAATGTTAGCTTTGAATTTCTAAATCAATCATTGTTTGAAAACATAAATGCATCGATTCAAAAAGGAGCCATCATTGGGGTTATTGGAAAAAATGGCGCTGGAAAATCTACCTTATTGCAGCTGTTACAAGGTAATTTGAAACCTACTAAAGGACAGCTGCAGTATATGCAAAAAAATACGACAACTTTTTATGTAGAACAAGAAGTTGAAACACACATTTCTAATGAAATAAACAAATTAGAGGCCAATCTTTTATCAAAGTGGAATGTGCCTTCTACAGACTTTACACAATTAAGCGGTGGCGAAAAATTGAAAGCACGACTTGCAGAAGGATTCGCAAAAAATGTCCATCTCTTATTGCTGGATGAACCGACCAATCATTTAGATAAACAAAGTACTGAACTTTTAATTGAGCAGATGAAAAACTATAAAGGAACGATTCTCGTTGTATCGCATGACCGTTACTTTCTTGATGCGATTGCCACAAAAATTTGGGCTATTGAGGGTAAACAACTATTCGAGCATACAGGAAATTATTCAACATACATCAAACATCGAGAACAAAGAAGACTTTCGCAACATCATGAATACGAAAAACAACAACAAATGATAAAACGAATCGAATCTCAAATAAAAGAACTATCATCTTGGTCCCAAACAGCACATGCACAGTCAACTAAAAAAGAAGGTTTTAAGGAATACTATCGTGTAAAAGCTAAACGAATGGATGCACAAGTAAAATCGAAACGAAAACTTCTGGAAAAAGAACTTGAAAAAGTTAAAACAGAAAAGCTAGCTCCTGACTATACGGTTAATTTTTCAATCGATACGCACAAAAAACTTGGAAAACGTTTTTTAGAAGTAAAGAATTTAACTAAGACTTTTGGAATACGAACTTTGTTTCAAAAAGTCAATTTCACAATACTACATGGAGAGAAAATCGCTATTGTTGGTCCTAATGGCAGCGGCAAAACGACATTATTAAAGATTATTCTGGGGCATGAATCAACGATGGGTGACGTATGGATTTCTCCTTCTGCGAATATTGGCTATTTAACACAGGAAGTATTCGATTTACCCCTAGAACAAACGCCTGAGCAATTGTTTTACAAGGAAACCTTTGAAGCAAGAGGAAAAGTCCAAAATTTAATGAAACATTTAGGTTTCACTGCATCCCAATGGACAGAACCAATATCTAATATGAGCATGGGTGAGCGCGTCAAATGTAAGTTGATGGCTTATATATTGGAAGAAAAGGATGTCCTGATTTTAGATGAACCAACAAATCATTTAGATTTGCCTACCAGAGAACAATTGGAAGAAACCTTGGTACAATATAATGGTACACTGCTTGTTGTTTCACATGATCTGTACTTTCTAAATAGGATTACAAACAGCAAACTTATCATAGATAACAATGCTATTCAAAAACATTTAAATTCTAATCCTGAAACAACTAATGATTTATCTGAGTTACGCTTAAAACTTGAAAACGAAAGACAAGAAATTTTAGGAAAGCTCAGCTTTATATCATCGAAAGATAAAGAATATGACATACTTGATCAGAAATTTAAAGAATTGACAAAGCAAATAAATAAGCTTAAATAACTTACCTTCCTTATGTTTAATTTGTTTATACGTTCATATAAAAAAAGCTATACAGTTGGTTTGTGCCAATTGTATAGCCTTTTTGCATGATGTATACATTTTTTATTGAGCCCTTAATTAACAAAATCCGCATTTGTGATGAATTTA
>DATMJF010000014.1:0-26131 GCA_035554455.1 Rummeliibacillus sp. | reverse complement strand
AAGGATTCAATTCATCGATTAAGTTCGTCATCATTTGAACCATTTTTTCATCATCTTCAAATTCAACTGTTTTATCACGTAAGCCCATCATACGCAAATCCTTAATACCGATTGCATCGCATGAAGCTTGTAATTCTTCCTTTCGGATAAGAGGTAGTCCTTCACGCGTTGTGAAAGGAGGGTTACCAAGATTACGGCCCATTTCACCTAAAGTGAGGCAAGCATATGTAATCGGTGTGCCAGCTTGTGCGTATTGTGCTAATGTTCCAGATACTCCGAATGCTTCATCATCTGGATGGGGGAAAACGACAAGAATTTGACGTTCAGGTTGTAGCATCTTTTTCAACTCCTTTTAATAAGCAAATGGTGTTTCGCTAATTTCTAATGCAACTGCTAATTTGCCATCATAGCCATGACCAGCCATCAATAAGCGATTTTGTTCATCTAATTCGTAATGTGTAATACCTTGAGCGTATACCCATCCGTCGTTATGCAGTTTTAAGCCGACACGGTGAGGTACATCAGGCGTTACTTTGCCTAACTCATAACTCAATTTCACATTGCGTATAAAAGCACCAGCGTTAAATACTTTTTCGTCAAAGTGACTTGCATATGCACCATTCGTTGTTTCTAAGTGTATATAGACATCTTTATTCGCAAAGGAATTAAGAAGTTCTTGTAGTTTTTTTGTATCTACTATTTCCATCTAAAAGCTCCTTCCAAAGATAGAATCCACTCTATAGTATAGAGAATTCTTTATATAAATGCGATTGCTAAGCATTTTTTAGATTAATAGAAATTTAATGTATGGAATGAACAAGTTAGTTTTTTACCTGTATATCTCTTCGATTGATTGAAAAAAAGCCAGAAGTTTCTTCAATCATCCAATTGATGTTTATAAATAAAGTTTCAATGGGAATACTGATTTTAGGAGATGATTCGGATGAAATTAACAATACCAAATGTAGATGAAGAAAGTAAAATTTCTAGAGCATGGATGACGTCTATGATGCCGTTTTTATTTATCGCAAAAAAGGATAAAGTGTTGGCAGAAGAACTATTATCGAATGGATTTAAATTTTTTGATTTACAAGATGAATCACAGCAGGCTGCATATTACGGGGATATTCATATTTCAAACGTTGCTTTAAATCAACATTTTTTGCCTTACATAGAACGACGTCTTTTTCCGAATAGCATTGAAGACGATGCATTTCATCGTTTTTCGAAAGCTGTCCCTAAAAAAGGAGAGTTGGTTATTCATGATCGGCATTATTTTTTTCAGCTATTAAGTGTGGATGTGGTCCTTTGTCCTTTTGGAGTAGGCTTTGTCACAGTAAGAATCGAATTAGAAAAGGGCTATTCTCTATCTGAAACGCTCGATTTTATGAATCATTTTCGCATACTCGAACCTAAAACAATTGATGAAAAAGGTGTCCGACTTTATGTATCTTCCTTTACTTTTCATAACATTAACGATTTCATCATGCTTTATCTATGTCCAGAAATTCAACCGTACATCATTCATGATGAAATTAGAAATGGATACTATGGTAGTTTGCCCTTTTTTGAAGATGAGAGAATGCTTGTAGCCACTTATATTGAGGTAGACGAGGATGATTTGTCGATTGAACAGCTGTACAGAGCTAGTCAATTAGATGGTTATTCGGAAGATAACATTCCATTGATTTCTGCAGGAAATACTGAACATATGGAAGAGTATTTAAAGACAAAGATGAATAATCGGTATATGCCAAAATTATGCGATATTACGACAGAACATGTTCAAATTACTATTGCTTTTCGTCAAGCGGATGACGTTTTGAAAGAAAAAGCAAGAATTCGATTTATGGGTATACATTATTATAATGTCTTACTACATTATTTTTATAAATTGACACTATTGGAGCTATCCTTCAGATATAGCGAGTTGTCATGGAAAAAAGACGAGATATATGTTGAAAGATTAATGAAACAAATTACATTATTTTCATCTAAATTTTATTTTCAAGAAGTCAGTAGTCGTTCATCTAGCCGTGAAACTGCAAAGAGATTGAGGAGTATTTTTCGAATCGATGAATTATTTGGTGATGTAGCAAAAACCCTTGACGCACTTTATATCAATCAAGAAAAGACTGCCGATCAAAGGCAAAACCAATTACTATTTATCTTAACGATGTTCTCGGTTATATCAGGTATTTTCGGTATGAATCTGGTTGTTATTGAGTGGAATGATGGATATGATTGGTCGAAGATTTTCGGTTATTCGATATACGAATGGATCTGTTTGATAACAGCAGTAGCAGGGATTTTGATGTCCGCTGGATTATTGTTGAGTACAATCTATACATGGGGAAGACGAAAGATTCAATTTAAAAAATGGTACTAAAAATGATTAAATAAAGCATAATTGAATTTTGTCCAATCATAAAATGCAAAGAAGCTTCCACCCTTGAAATGGAGTGGAAGCTCTATTTTTTAAAACGAATGTAAGTTACTGTAGTTATTAAATTTCAGTTACTGTAATTTCTGGAGCTCCGTAAACGCCTTTTGCGCCGTGCATTACAGGTCCAACGAATTGGTTCAACTTCCAACCGTGTGTGATGGCAGCAGCTACAAATTCTTTTGCTTCAACAACTGCTTCTTTAACATCAAGTCCGTTTGCAAGGTTTGCTGTAACAGCAGCAGCGAAAGTACAGCCAGCACCATGGTTGTAAGTTGTATCGATTTTAGCTGTTTCTAATAAATAATGTTTTTCACCATCGAAGTATAAATCGAATGCTTTAGTAGGATCGATTGAACGGCCGCCTTTTATGACAATATTTTTTGCACCAAGTTCATGAATTTTTTCAGCTGCTGCTTTCATTTCTTCAATGTTCTTAGGTGTTTTCATACCTGCTAATTGTCCAGCTTCAAATAAGTTTGGAGTTGTTACTAAAGCAAGAGGAAGTAAGTATGTGATCATTGCATCAACATTTCCTGGATTTAGTACTTCATCTTCACCTTTACATACCATAACAGGATCAATCACTACATTTTTTACACCAGAAGCTTTAATTGCTTCACCAGAAGTTTGGATTACTTCTTCTGTTGATAACATACCTGTTTTTAATGCATCAATACCTGTAGAGAAAGTTGTTTTTAATTGTGCTTTTAATGTATCAGTTGGTAATGTGTAAACTCCATGAGACCAGTTGTTGTCTGGATCCATTGTAGCAATAACAGTGACAGCGGCCATGCCATATGTGCCGTGCTCTTGGAAAGTTTTTAAATCTGCTTCTAACCCAGCACCACCTGATGCGTCAGAACCAGCAATTGTTAAAGTTTTTTTCAATGACATAGTGAAGACTCCTTTAAAAAAATAGTTATCAAACTTTTCGGACAACGATTGATATAGGTTGTCCATTTAAGGCTTAATAATAAGCCACATTATTGTATTACGATTAACTTTTATTATATGCACTGAACTGGCTAGAATAAAATAGCCAAAAATCATGAATTTATTGTGGTCAGTTTTTGTTTTCAAGAGAATCAGCACGTATAACTTTCCACAAAAAGAGTAAGCAGCCGATACTGATGATGGCTAGAAAACTAGCAGCAACATAATGATTTTGTTGGAACATACCAATCACAAAAAATAGTAAAACAACAATGATAATCGCAAAAAATAAATAAAAGAAGCCCATACCTACTGACTTTGCCTTGTCAGTTACGTATTTTCCACTTTCCGATGTATCCGCAACTTTTTTTAATTTTTCTTTCCACTGTAAATTCGCCATATGAATCCCTCCAGTAGTATCGTAAATGATTTTTGATATAAAAAGAAATATTTTTGTGTTACCTTACATTTCGACAAAAGGTTTATTTTCTCGCTACAATAACTTTAAGTAGTGTAATAGAAAGGTATAATGTTAGTAAGAAAAGAGGGAAGTCTATGACAAGAAAAAACAAAGAGTTAGCAAAAGTGCTAAAAGACTTTCATATGGAGGAACAGCAAGCAGCGACGATCATGGAAGCTGCGACAGGCTCTCGTCGTATACGTTTTAGAAATAATTTGTTAATCGGTCTATTTAAGAATTGGTATACATGGATAGCGCTTATTATTATATTAGCGATCTTGATCTTACCTTTTGTCACATGGAAACTATTACAGGGTAATAGTTTCGCAGAACAAAAGGGTTCACTTGTTGAACGAATTCAAAATCTCAATGAGCTTACAACTGCCGAGGCTTATACGAAGGTTATGATTGAACGTGAAAATAATGAGCTATTTGGGAAAGAAATTGGTGTTGATATTCCAGGAACCAAACGTGAGCTATTAGTCATTATTCCAGGTGCGGTAAAGGCTGGAGTTGACTTTTCAGGTATAACGGAAAAAAACATTACTATTAACGAAAAGAAAAAAACAGCTACGATTACTTTACCAACCGCTAAAATTTTAGGTGAACCGGAAATTGACTTTAATAAGGTTCAAATTTTCTCTAGTGAAGGACTATTTCGTAGTAAACCTGATATGAAAGAAGGTTATAGTCTAGCTGCAGATGCAAAAAAACAAATGATCGAGGAAGCAAGAACTCAAGGCGTACTCAAAACGGCGGAGAAAAACGCTAAAAATTCAGTAGCGGATATGTTTTCATTAGTCGGATATGATGTAACAGTAAAATTTAAGGAGTAGTTTGTGAATGATGAAGATTATTTTTGAGAATGATTGGCAAGATGTACTCGGTGCAGAATTTGATAAACCATATTATTTACAGTTACGAGACTTTTTGAAGCAGGAATATATTACGGAAACCGTTTATCCACCGATGGAAGATATGTGGAGTGCATTTTGCTATACGCCTTACCATAAAGTGAAGGTGGTCATATTAGGACAGGATCCTTATCATGGACCAGGGCAGGCACATGGGATGAGCTTTTCAGTGAAACCAGGTGTGCCACATCCACCAAGCTTGCAAAATATGTTTAAAGAATTACGTGATGATTTAGGATACGATATCCCACGCGATGGTACTTTAATCAAATGGGCCGAGCAAGGTGTGTTGTTATTAAACACGGTGCTAACAGTTCGTGCTCATCAAGCCCATTCACATAAAGATCATGGTTGGGAAGTATTTACAGATATAGTCATACAAAAACTATCAGAACGCAAGGAACCGATAGTTTTTGTGCTATGGGGAAGACCTGCTCAGCAAAAAGAACGCCTTATTGATACAAGTCACCATGCAATTATTAAAGCACCACATCCAAGCCCACTAAGTGCATATCGTGGGTTCTTTGGTAGCAATCCTTATTCTAAAATTAACAGTCAGCTTATTGAATGGGGTAAGCAACCAATTGATTTTGATTTGACAAAATAGGGGAATACCACGATAAACGTTTAAGCTTTAACACTTCACGTCCACTTTTAAGCATGGTAAAGTTGTATTAAAAGTGGATGCGGTTTGTTCAGGCATTATAGCTGAATAGGGTTAGAAGAGGAGACGTAACATGCAACAGAGTTGTTTTAAATGCAAACATTTTTTTGTAACTTGGGATCAGCAAAATCCTAGAGGGTGTCGTGCCTATCAATTCAAAAGCAAAGCGGTTCCATCGGTTATCGTAAAAAATTCTTCAGGAATGGATTGTTTGAAATTTGAGCAGAAAGAGAGGGACTAGACAATGATTTCTTATGAAACAGTTGTAGCGGAATTAGCAAAACACGTATCACGAGCACAATCAGTAAGAAATGAGGCACAAATGCGTGAAGAACTTTCAGCCATTCGTGCGTTATGTGATGTGGCACTACATAACAAAGCACTACAATCATCCTTTAATCATAGTATCCCAAAAATGATGACAAATACGGTACATGAGCTACCACAGCAAACTTCAACACAATCGGCTCAAGCTTTACCAGCAAACAAGCTTGAAGAAGAAGATGCAAATGGAGATTCTATTTTTGACTTCTAGAAGGGAAAGTGAAAATGATGAAATTTAATATTATTGCAGGCGCTGTATACGCTTTTCTATCAGTAGCAATTGGTGCATTCGGTGCGCATGCATTAAAAAGTGTCTTAACAGAACAATATGCCAAGGTGTGGGAAACAGGTGTCCAATATCAAATGTTCCATGCCATTGGTTTAATCGTCATAGGTATTTTAATGAGTAAAAGTTTAATTGGTCCAAGTTCACTATTATCACGTGCTGGAATTCTGATGTTCATAGGTGTTATTTTGTTCTCAGGTAGTCTTTATGTATTAGCTATTACTCAAATCAAAGTATTAGGTGCTATTACACCAATTGGCGGCGTATTATTTTTAGTCGCTTGGTTATTAGTTATTTTAGCTGCTCTAAAAATCGGTAAATAAATTATTTAAGTGAAACGCTCCCTTGATAAAACAAACACTGGCGCGAAACTGGATAGAAAACTTAAAAATGCCATGTGCTAAATTGAAAAGCACATGGCATTTTTAAGTTTATGGGGTTTGATTGAAGTAATTCATTTGCTCGTCAAATTCTGCATAGTCAAAGTAAATCATCGGGAAGAGATATCGATGGTTAGTTTTGAGTTCACGTAAAATAACATGATCTCGTCCTGCTGCTTCAACAACACCTCTTATAGCGAGTGTATTTCCACCAGCTGCTACTGCATGTTCGAAAGAAAAGTGGAAAGTTCCTGGTTTTCCGCGATTTAAACGCAGAATGTTTTCAATGTATGATTGTTCTCTTCCTAGACCTGGAAGTGCTGGACTCGTACCAGGTTGAACAGGAGGCACTTGTGTAGTACCAGTTGGAAATGGTGTACCACTAGGATAATTAGGTGTAACAGTAGGATAAGTAGGTGTACCAGTAGGGTAATTTGGTGTCCAATAATATTGAACCATAACATCTTCCTTTCAAATTATTATACTTGTGGGCAATCCTCTATTGATGGGGCAAAAAAGTAATGCGCTTTATAGCGGTCGGGTATTCCATTGACCATACCAGTTAGCTGGGCAATGCCTTCTGGACGGAAAAACCATAAACCTCGGGTTGCTAGGTGGAAACGCTCACCGTTAAATTTGTTCTATTGTTCGAATATCCTAAAAATCTAAACAATCACCTATAACCCGGTTGACCCCTACATTGCCAACCATTAACATACCAAGATCTCCATCGCCTTCAGCCTCTGCCCGCATGAGACGCGCTAATAGATCCAGTTCTCTTGGAGTTGATGTCACAACAGGTATCGCATAACCTCCTCTACTTTATATATGACAGTTCTGGAAAATAAGAACCTCAATATGTGTATAAATTTGTCGGAAGTAGGGAAATAATTTAAAAATGAAACGTCCCTTCATATGTGGTAAGAAAGAAAAAATTTGAATACGGTTGTATACTTTCAAGTAGGGTCTGAATGTTAATGACGTAAAAAACAGAAAGAAGTGTTCGTTCATATGCAATTTGTTTTTGATTTAGATGGTACGATTTGTTTTGAAGGTAAGCCCGTAGCTGAGCCTATTTTATATAGTTTAGAGCACTTAACAGAAAAAGGGCATGAAGTGATTTTTGCTTCTGCGCGTCCAATTCGGGATATGTTGCCTGTATTACATAAAAGATTCCATGGCTATAAGATGATAGGTGGGAATGGTTCCTTAGTATGTAAAAATGGGAATGTGGAGCAAAATGCAGAGTTTGATGACATTACCCTACAACGTATAAAAAAACTTATGGAAGAATACCATGCCACGTATTTAATCGATAGTGAATGGGATTATTCCTATACAGGACCAGTAGATCACCCTATCTTAAAAAATTTAGACACCAAAAGACTTGCGGTTAATAGACCATTAGAAAAGTTAGAACATGTTGTTAAAATCGCGATTCTGACTTCATATAATATGGTGGGTTTACGAAAAAAATTGGAGAAATTAGATATTATTATACATACTCATCATCAAGAGGGTATGTTAGATATTAGTCCATGTGGAATTCATAAATGGAGTGCTCTACAAAAAATAGGTGTCCAAAAAGGAAAATATATTGCATTCGGCAATGATGCGAATGATGTAACGATGTTCGAAAATGCTCAACATAGTGTTATGATTGGACAACATCCTCTGTTATCACACTATGCTGATGAAAGTATTGAAGATGATACATTAATAGAAGAAAATATTATTGAAAAGCTTGCGGAATTAGATAAGCGATTTGCGTATTAAAAAGATCCAGCTCACCTTGTTGAAAAGGGAGCTGGACTTTTTCATTCATTATTTAACAGCTAAGAATTTTACTAATTTTTCGTTGTCCATAATGTTACCAACGAAGAATTCACCGAAGTCAGCGTAGCGAGCTGAAACTTCATCAAAGCGCATTTCGTAGATTAATTTTTTGAATTCTAATACGTCATGGGCAAATAATGTAACGCCCCATTCATGATCATCAAAACCGATAGAACCTGAGATGATTTGTTTTACTTTGCCTGCATAACTGCGGCCGATTAAACCATGTGAACGCATTAATTCACGACGTGCATCCATTTCCATCATGTACCAGTTAGCGCCTTTTTGACGACGTTTGTCCATTGGGTAGAAGCAAATATGTTCCCAACGAGGTAGTTCAGGATATAAACGCGCACGAACATGTGGATTTTGGTATGGATCTTCTGCTGGTTCGTCACCAGATTGTTTTCCAGCTAAGTAGTTAGAAAGCTCAACTACTGATACATAAGAATAAGTTGGAATTGTAAAATCAGCGATAGCTAATTTGTTGAATTCGTTTTCAAGATCTTGTAGTTCTTCCATTGTTTCACGCATTGTCATTAACATGAAGTCTGCTTTTTGACCAAGGATTGAGTAAAAAGCATGACTACCAGTTTTCGCAATATCTGCTTCGTTAATTTTTTCTAGATAATTGATGAATTCATCAACTGCTGCTTGACGTTCCTCTTCAGAAACTAATTTCCAAGAAGCCCAATCGATTGAACGAAAATCATGTAGTACGTACCAACCATCTAGTGTTTGTGCTGCTTCGATCATAAGTGTGGACACTCCCTTTTATTGAGAATCATTCACTTTGATTTTAACATATATGCGTAGTAGAAGTATCTAGAACGCTTTAGTTTCACGAAT
This sequence comes from Rummeliibacillus sp., assembly GCA_035554455.1. GTDB lineage: Bacteria > Bacillota > Bacilli > Bacillales_A > Planococcaceae > Rummeliibacillus. The sequence continues at coordinate 17,039 of DATMJF010000014.1, read as the reverse complement.
TTGACATGAGATATTTGGCTAAATCATGTATGCTTATTATACCAACATAAAATTAATTCAGGAGAATGAACGATGAAGGATTATTTACAACAATTAGTTTGGCGCTTTTGGGATCAATCTGTCAGTGGAAAAGGTCATTCGCCATTAGAATCATTTGCGGCTGATGATACACTTTGCCAATTAGTAGGTCAAGGTCAATCACCATCAACCATTAGAACGTGGGTTCATGATGAATCAGTTGTTCTTGGTATTCAAGATCACCGTTTACCACATATTCAAGAAGGGATGGAATTATTAACGAAGAGAGGGTTTGCACCTATTGTACGCAATTCAGGGGGGCTAGCTGTTGTATTAGACCCAGGGGTATTGAATATTTCAATTGTTTTATCTGAACGAGAGAATAAAATTGATATTAATACAGGTTATGATATTATGGTCGAACTGATCAAGCGATTATTTCCTCAAGCTGCGGATAAAATTGAAGCATATGAAATTGTGGATTCATATTGCCCAGGTTCGTATGATTTAAGTATTGGTGGCAGGAAATTTGCAGGGATTTCACAACGACGTTTGCGTCAAGGAATTGCGGTACAAATCTATCTTTGTATTGAAGGAAGCGGAGTAGAAAGAGCAGAACTTGTAAGAGATTTCTATGAGGTTAGTCTGCAAGGAGAAGAAACGAAGTTTAAATATCCTGATATTCACCCAGAAGTAATGGCTTCCCTATGTGAATTGCTAGATGAACCACTAACTGTTCAGCAAACCGTAATAGAATTACAACAATTATTAGCAACTCTATGCGATGAACTGAAAATAGGTACATTGCAAGCAGATGAAATGGATTTATATACATTTTATTTAAAAAGAGTTCTCGACAGAAATCAATCTATGCTGTCAAAAGATTGATTTCTTCGGTATTTATTTCTCTCATCATGTCGATTTCCCGGGAAATTTGCTATTTTAAATAATTGAGATTTTTCTATAAGGTGCTGTTAATAATATGATTGTTGATATTGGAAAAACAGTATCCATTAACATAGCATTCTAAAGATTGTTCAAAAGCTTCTTTTGGACAACCTCTTTGTGAAGAGTATTCGCAGGAACAAATTCTTTCTACGACAAGTTATCGCAGGAGAACCACCAAAAAAACCTGATTGCTAAACTTTTAAGTTTAGCAATCAGGTTTTTTCATTCATTCCTCAACACCTACAGATGCATCTTCTTTTTTAACAAGATTTCCATTTCGCTCCATTGTAAAAACAGGTGCAATATGTTCATCTTCTGTGCCAAGTGTCATTAAACGTCTTGCGCGGTTCATTACGTGCATAAATTGATCGTAATCTTTTTTCATATTACGATGTTCTTTCTCTAAAAGGAGTACTTCTTTTTCTAATCGTGATGCTTTGTCGTTTGCTATATTTGCTAAATGACGCCATCTTGTCACTTCTTCATCGTGGAAATCACTTTGTTGTAGACGCATTAAGTATGCAATTACAAGATCAATCGACATTGCAGAAAGTGGAATCGTACGTGTTACTTCAGGATGCTTTTCATTTGGTAGTAAATAGAGTCCAGCTGTTCTTCTACGAGCCGATGTACCGTAAATACGCATTCTTTCCTTACGCTCTTTTTTTGCAAGAGATAGTTCTTTCTCATAGTTTTTACGAACCACTGCATTCCAACGGAAACCGCAAGCAGCAGCAGTACGATTCAACGCATCACCTGCTTCTTCAAAAGCGGTAAGCTGTGTACTCCCTTCTTTAACATGACGTAAAACAGCTTCAGCTAATAATTCATCGTTTTCTTGTAACCAAGCATCTTGTCTTGTTTTCATTTTTTTAAACCTCCTATATGATTCATAGGATTAGCGTAGACAGTTTTTATCTTTTTTATTCATAAACTTATAATAGTTTTGTGAGTATTATGTCTTGAATGAAAGATAGAAAATACGATACACTATTACATAGACTTTAAACTGAGATATAGAAAGGGTTGTAGACAAGATGGCAAACGAATTTCGTGTTTGCGATGAATGTCAGGCCGTTAATTTAAAAACATTAATTCCAAAGCTGAAGGCAATAGATCCTGATGCAACGATAGATATTAAATGCCAATCTTATTGTGGGCCTGGACTTCGTAAAACATTCACAATCGTCAATAATCGTCCATGTGCAGCACATACAGAAGAAGAATTAATGCCTAAAATTATCGCCAAATTGAAATCACAAAACAAACTACCAGAGAGTTATCAAGAAAAGATCTAAAAGTGGAGAATACTCATTCAGACTAGAAAATCATTAGAAGCCCCGAATCGAAAACGTTTTTTAGGTTTTCAAACGAGGGACTGAAATGACTCGAATTTCTAGTACCTAAATCTGGATAATAATAGAAACGTATCAAAAGTTTCTTCATAATACGACTTTTTCCACCTTTTAATAAGGTGGTTTTTTCATTTATAATGAAAAAATATAGTACATCATGAAACTTGTTAAAAGAGTGAGCGGAGGTGCCAAATTTGAGTTATGCGACAAAAAAATTAGCAGAAGAAAAAGTGTTTAAAGATCCAGTTCATAGCTATGTACATGTCAGAGACCAAGTAATTTGGGATTTAATCAGTACAAGAGAATTTCAACGTTTACGTCGTATTAAACAACTTGGGACAACTTATTTAGTTTTCCATGGAGCAGAACATAGTAGGTTTAGTCATTCTTTAGGAGTTTATGAAATTGTACGTCGAATGGTTGATGATGTGTTCAAGGGTAGACCAGAATGGGATGAAAGCGAACGTTTAGTCGTACTATGTGCAGCTTTATTACATGATTTAGGTCATGGTCCGTTTTCGCATGCATTTGAACATGTTTTTGACCTAGACCATGAAGAATTTACAAGAGCGATTATCAAGGGGAACACAGAGGTAAATGAAGTGTTAACTCGTGTCGCACCTGATTTTCCACAAAAGGTTTCAGATGTCGTTGCCAAAACATATGCAAACAAACAAGTTGTCAGTATGATTTCCAGTCAAATTGATGCAGACCGCATGGATTATCTACAAAGAGATGCATATTTTACAGGCGTTAGCTATGGTCACTTTGATATGGAAAGAATACTGCGTGTTATGCGTCCGCAAGAAGAACAAGTAGTGATTAAGTCGAGTGGTATGCATGCTGTTGAAGATTATATTATGAGTCGCTATCAAATGTACTGGCAAGTTTATTTCCACCCTGTTTCTCGAAGTGCAGAAGTAATTTTAACCAAAATCCTTCATCGTGCAAAAGAATTGAGCAAAGAGAACTATAAATTTATCCAAGAACCTACTCATTTTAAGGCATTTTTTAATAACAAAATTGAGTTGGAAGATTATATTTCACTAGATGAAAGTATTTTATTGACCTATTTCCAAATGTGGACAAAAGAAAATGATCCGATATTAAGTGATTTAAGTCGCCGTTTTATCAATAGAAAGCTATTTAAATACATTGAATTTGATCCTGCAAATGAATATGAAAAGCTAAGAGATTTGGAAGATTTATTTATCCAAGCGGGGATTAATCCCAAATATTATTTAGTGCATGATTCAATATCTGATTTACCATATGATTTCTATCGTCCGGGTGAAGAGGAAGAACGTGTACCTATACAATTATTAATGCCAAATGGAGACATTAAAGAATTATCCCGTTGTTCTGAAATTGTGGATGCGGTCTCAGGTAAACGTCGATCAGATCATAAATTATATTTCCCAGAAGATGCATTACTACAAAACGGAAAACAAAAAACATTACGAAAACAAATACTAAATGTGTTGAGAGGATAAATCTTCTCGAAAGGAGAAAAATGTGTTAGAAGAACACGCAAAAGTTGTACAATTTGTGTCGTTAGCAAAACAAGTCACTGGTCGTAAAAAATTACAAAAAATGGTTTATATCGCAAAGAAAATGCAATTTCCATTCCATGAAAAATATCATTTTCACATCTATGGTCCTTATTCAGAAGAGTTAACATTACGCGTGGAAGAACTATGTACGATGGGCTTTTTAACAGAGCAAATGGAGGACAAGGGTTCATATGTTCAATATTGCTATGAAGTATCAGATAAAGGAGCAGACTTTTCCAAAGCTCTATGCGAGGAACAACAAAATTTAAGTGAAGTCATTGACATCTTGAATAGAAAAAGTGCGCGATTTTTAGAGCTTGTCTCAACATTATTGTACTTTGATGAATTACCTAAAAATGAACAAATCGATAAAGTGCATGTTGTAAAAGGAAAGTTGAATTTTACAGAACAAGAAATGGCAGACGCCTTTGAATTTATCGATATTCTTACAGAGTATAAAGCAAACTAAATATTAAATTGGACAATCTATTATTGGGTTATGCATACAAAGAGGCTGTCTAATAAGTCCATTTCAACAAAAAGTGTATTCGACTTTTCTATCGGATACACTTACTTTGCTCGTATAAAATAAAAAAGAAAAAACCTGTAGACAAACTATAATTTTTCTAGTTCATCTACAGGCTAAGCCACATACTTATATGTGGCTTTTTGTATACGATATAAATCCAAAACGAATCTATTATTGTTCGCTTTTGCGAACACCACCAATAGCGTAATGTTCTTTTTTCATTTCTTCGATAATAATTGTTACGTTTTCTTTTGGTGCATTGACAGTTTCAGAAATTGCTTCTGTCACTTTTTCAACTAGATTGTGTTTTTGTTCGTCTGTGCGACCTTCAATCATTTTAATTGTAACTACAGGCATTTTGAGTCCTCCTCGTGTAAAATATAGTGTATATTCGTTATAATAACAGAACGGAGGGATTAAACGAATGGCAAATGAAGAAAAATCTAAAAAAATGGAATTTACAATTATAAAGAATAATCCAACTGACGGTCACAAAGGATATGGGATTGGATCATTATCACTTGAAAATGTTTCACCAGTTATAATCGATATTGAAGAAAAGACAGCAGAAGTTGATATCGGCGCTATGCATGCTCGTAGTGCAGTAGAACGTGGTATTAAATTTACAACAGATCGTGCTGATTCAGAAGGCGGAAAACCTTATTGGTTAGTATGGGTTACAATTGAACAAAAACCAGAGGGTGCATACTATGCTGGCGTTACAGCATGTGAAATGGTAGTTAATCGAGAAAAACGTCGTGGTTTTAAAATTTTGGCAGACCATGTTAATAGAATGGATAAATCGATGAAACGACACATTATCGTAGATCACATGGATGCCACTTCCAAACAGGTGTTAGGGGAATTTTTAATGAACTTTAACCAAGATATGTGGCAACAGAGTGATTCTAAACTACGTACAGAATTAGGCTTTTAGGCCTTAATTCCTTGAATTATCTGTGACATTTTCTAAGCTTTTCAATACATAGTTGAAACTGTCATGGAAAGGAAGTAAACTTGAAATAAAGCTTACAAAAGTGAGCTAGGACAAATGCTTATAGAATTTGCATAAGTGTTATGTGGCATTTTGTAAAGGACCAAGCCTAATGCCCCATGATTCTCATATTTCCATAAGCAAAAAAGCTTTCACTCCAACGGATAACGGACTCTGCTGGAGTGGGGGCTTTTTATTTAGGACTGTGATGTTATGCTGCTCATTAGGAAATGGGTTTAATGTAAAAAGCTTTGCCAACAGTCAAACACGCTGAAGGCAAAGCTTTTATTTGTTAAAAATTATTCAAAGAACGAAAACGGAAATAGACTCCAAGAATCATCAGTATCTTTCGTTAAATCTTTTAATATGGTTGGATCTGTACATTTTTTCTTTGGAACATCTTTTTTCTTTAGATAGACAACTCGTTGTCTACTACAGCTTTTTGTTGCAATACCACCTGTTTCTACATCGATGATCGCTGCTTCAACTCCATTTGGCGCGATAAAAGGTTCACTAGCCGTATCTTTTTGCGCTTTTTCCATAAAGTCAATCCAAATTTGCTTTGTAGCACGACTATCTGCATCGCTTGTCATTTGTTTTCCTTGATCATAACCATTCCAAACACCAGCTGTTAATGAAGGAGAGAACCCAATCATCATTTGATCTGTAAGCGTTGTTCCAGATTTTGCAGCGTACGGTCTTGTTTGTTTGTTTCGAAGGCTAATGCCTGTTGCAGGAGCATAATCATTAAATACAGGGTCGAACATGCCTGTCATTAATTGTGTCAAAATGAATGCATCATCTTTTTTCAATATTCTTTTTGATTCTTTATGTTTATCTAATTTGTAAAGAACTTTGCCATCTGCATCTTTGATAGATAAAACGGTAATAGGGGTTCTCTTAACCCCACCAGCAGCGATTGTATTATATGCAGAAGTAATATCTTTTAAGGAAACTTCCGTTGTGCCTAAAGCTACCGATGGTGTATTTTGTATAGTTTGACCTATACCAAAGCGATCTAACATTTGTTTGAATTTGCGATAGCCAACTTCTTCAAAAGTTTTAACTGCATAGATATTGTCTGAAATCGCAATAGCTTGTGCCATTGATAATGGATGATTTGCAAATTTTCCATTTACATTCTTTGGCTCGTACTCAGAGCGTCCACCATCATATGTGAAGATGGTTTGTTCAGTATTCATAAAGGTTAAAGGTGAAAAATTATTTTCTAAAGCAGTAGCATACAAGAATGGTTTAATAGCTGAACCTGGTTGTCTTTTAGCTTGTATAGCACGATTAAATGGACTTTTAACATACTGACTTCCGCCAACTAATGCTGTAATATAACCAGTTTTTGGATCCATGCTGACAAAACCAACCTCAAGTCCTGATTTAGGTAGATTTTTTTCAATTGCTGCTTCAGCTGCTTGTTGATGATAAGGATTTAAAGTTGTTTGAATGGTCCATCCACCTTCTTCAATGTTTCGGCCATTTTTCTCTAATATTTTTTGTGCTTCTGCCCATACTGTATCGATAAAGTATGGTGCACTCGATTTTCCACCACTATCCCACTCATCATATTTGAAAGTTAGTTTTTCTTGTTGTGCGCGTTCTTTTACATCTTTTGATATCATATTTTGTTTTTGCATTATTGATAATATAAGTTGTTGTCTTCCATGATTTTTTTCTTCATTAGCAAGTGGTGAGTAAATACTAGGGCCTTTTGGTATTGCGATTAATGACGCCGCTTCTCCAAGCGTTAAATCTTTTGCAGATTTAGCAAAGTAGTACCTGCTCGCTGCCTCAACTCCATACATGCCATGCCCAAAGTAAACGGTATTTAAATAACCTTCAAGAATTTTATCTTTATCGTAAAAAGTTTCTAAACGATAGGCATATAGGGCTTCATTTATTTTTCTTAGCCATGTTTTATCATGTGAAAGATACAAGTTCCTTGCATACTGTTGTGTAATTGTACTGGCACCTTCTACTTTTCCCATAGCTTTTAAGTCTTTTAGTAAAGCTCCCGCAATACGAGTGTAGTCAAATCCATGATGTTGATAAAAATCCTGGTCCTCCGTAGCGATAAGTGCTTCGGTTACGAAGGGGGAAATTTCATCAAGATCTACCCAGTAGCGCCTTTGTTGTGAAAACTTATCTCCTATTTGATCTCCATTCGCATCTAAGAAAATAGTCGCTTTCGGGACAGTTAAGGAAGGAGCTCCTGTAATTTGAGCATATATGCGGAGTGACAACAGAGCGGATGCAAATGCTGAACCGCACACAATAACCCAAACTATTATTTGCCGTAGTCTTAGCTTCTTTTTCCGCTGCCGATGATATTCAGCTCGGTTCATCCAATCGCTTCCTTTCTTATCGTTAGAATCTAGTATGTGAAGTGTTTGGATAAACTAAACGGAAGAAAACCACGAATTTTGACAAATAAAAGCGGAGGCGGCTCGCTAAGCTTTGTCGGTCAAATGTTCTTCACGCGAAGTGGGTGGTGCTTGCACTCTAAGCGGGAGATAATGAAATGACCTCAAGCTTGAATAAAAAAGGATAGATGCCAATTACCATTTGGTAATCGACATCTATCCTTTATTTTAAGCGTGAATATTATTATAATGAATAATTTGGTTTTTACCTTGTGAGGTTGCTTGCATCAAAGCCTGGTCTGTTGCTGTTGCAAGTTCTGAAATACTTTTTCCGTTATCAGGGAAGTTAGCAATGCCAATAGATACGGTAATTGAAATTTTATGGTCGTCTGAAATGAAGTAGGGATTTTGAGAAATAAGTTTGCTTATTTCATGTGCATAATGCAAACCAAAAGCGGGAGCAACTTGCTTACAAGTGACATAAAACTCTTCACCACTAATTCTTGCAGTATTCGCACCTTCGTGTTCCCGAACAAATTGCTTTAAATACTGTCCAATTTGTTTTAAAATCTCGTCCCCTACAAGATGTCCATAAGTCGAGTTAACATTTCGAAAATGGTCGATATCGATTAAAAGTAAAGTAAAATTCTCACCGTTTTCAATATATTCCTCTACTATACTTTTAAACTTTCGAATATTAGGTAAATCTGTTAAATAATCTGTTTCTGCTAACTTTTCGATGACACGAATTCTTTCAAATTGTTTTCTAAATAGGTTGATAACAAATACGGTTATATAGAGTGCAGGAATTGAATTAACGACTAATGTAAAGATTCCAAGGAGTCGACTATTATTATCGGTGTTTAAAAAAACAATTCCAAAAACTTCCTGTACAATAGTATAAGCTAAATAATAGTGCATATTGCGATACGAAATAGGTTTCCATCTAGTTAATAATGAAAGGATTAGACCCATAATCATTGTGTTCAAACCAGCGAAAATGGAAGTCGTTGTAATACCTAATAGATAAATTCGAAATAAACCGATTAGAAAAGAGGAAACGATCATTGAAATCGGACCACCTACTAATCCAGAAATCAAAATAACGACGTTTCGTAGATCTCCTATCACACCATTGCTAAAATGAATAGAAGTTTCCATTAACAGTAAACCAGTGATTGCAGATGCTACCCCAACAACCCAAGGATGTAAATGTGTATATTCGTCACGGTATTGTTCAAGATATTCATATACAAAGTAAAAAAAGATAACAAAAGTAAATAATAGCGAGAAATTGATAATATAATCAAGAATAATCGAAATCACCACCAATTAATACGTCCATTATAGCATTCATTAAAGAGCACTTTTAGTGAATAATCCATCATTTTGGAAAAAAAGCAACATAAAACGTAGTATTATCTATATTTCATAGAAATAATAAGTATCAATTAGAATGTTGTACCTTGAAAATAAGGGTAATCCTATCCTATAATAAGAAGGTTATATTAAGAAGGTTATATTAAGAAGAAAACGGAGGCGTCGTAAAATGTCAGATTCACTTACAGCACCCGTAAAATTAAAAATAATAACATCCATTACACAACATGATACAGAACCCGAGCAGTATGAACTATGGTCTGAAGGTACGATTATGCAAAAACGCGATCAAATCTATTTGCGGTATGAAGAAGTACAAGAAGGACAGCACATGCATACGACTCTACGATTTGGTCAAGAAGATGCCATCATCATCCGCAATGGAGATATTAAAATGCGCATGCCATTTGTACTTGGACAAACACAAAAGGGTCACTACAATAGTGAATATGGACAACTACCAATCGTTACTCTAACGAAAGAGATGAAATTCGAACCGTCCGAATCTTTACAAAACGGTCGATTTTATTTGCAATATGAACTACTAATAGGCGGACAATCTGTCGGGGACTATGCTTTAGAACTGAACTATACGGAGGGAAATAAATGAACGCAGTAGAACAAGTTCAACAAGCCATTAAAGAAGCGCTTGTTGCAGCGATTCAAAAGGCAGAACTTGTAGAAGATACAAGTGCTTTGAACATCCACTTAGAAACACCAAGAAGTAAAGAAAACGGTGACTATGCAACAAATATTGCGATGCAACTTACAAAATTAGCAAAAAAACCACCACGTGCCATCGCAGAAGCTATTTTAGAAAGTCTTAATACAGAAGGTACAAATATTGAAAAAGTAGAAATCGCAGGACCAGGATTCATGAATATCACTTTACGCAAAGATTATTTAGCTGAAGTCGTAACAACTGTTCTTAATCAAGGCTTAGATTACGGCCGCACCAATGCTGGCAAAGACGAGAAAGTCCAAGTTGAATTCGTATCAGCGAACCCAACAGGCGATTTACATTTAGGTCATGCACGTGGGGCATCTGTTGGGGATTCTTTATGTAATGTTTTAGATTTTGCAGGCTACAATGTATCACGTGAATACTATATCAATGATGCTGGGAACCAAATTACAAAATTAGCAAAATCTTTAGAAGCACGATACCGCGAAGCATTAGGTTTAGAGTCTGACATGCCTGAAGATGGTTATCATGGTAAAGACATTATCGAAATTGCAAAAGAACTATCTGCAGAATATGGCCAAGATGTTCTAGAAAAATCAGCTGAAGAACGTTTTGAATTCTTCCGTGAACACGGGTTAAAACACGAATTCGGAAAACTTCAAAAAGATTTAAAAGATTTCCGTGTAGATTTCGATGTATGGTTCTCTGAAACTTCTTTATACAAAGAAGGTAAGGTACAAACTGCACTTCAAAAACTAAAAGACAATGGTCATGTGTTTGAACTAGATGGTGCAACTTGGTTCCGTTCTACTACATTTGGTGATGACAAAGACCGCGTACTCATCAAATCAGATGGTTCTTACACTTATTTAACACCAGATATCGCATACCATGAGGATAAATTAAGTCGTGGCTTCGACAAACTAATCAATATCTGGGGCGCTGATCACCACGGTTACATCCCACGTATGAAAGCTGCAATCGAAGCACTTGGCTATAACCGTGATACATTAGAAGTAGAAGTAATCCAAATGGTTAACCTTCTTCGTGATGGTGAAAAAGTTAAAATGTCAAAACGTACAGGTAATGCTGTTACACTTCGTGAATTAGTTGAAGAAGTAGGTTTAGATGCTGTACGCTACAACTTCGCAATGCGTGCAGGCGATACGCACTTAGATTTCGATTTAGATTTAGCAGTTAAACAATCAAACGATAATCCAGTGTACTATGCACAATATGCACATGCACGTATTTGCTCAATCTTACGTCAAGCTTCAGAAAAAGGCTTCGCACCTTCTATTGAACATCTTGATACGTTATCATCAGAAAAAGACATTGAAGTATTGAAAAAAGTGGGTGACTTCCCACAAGTCGTAGCAGATGCAGCTCGCGTACGTGCACCACACCGTATCGCTAACTACGTTCAAGAACTAGCAGCAACATTCCACAGCTTCTACAACGCAGAAAAAGTTCTAGATGCTGACAACAAAGACCGCTCTGAAGCACGCCTAGCCCTAATCACAGCAGTCCGCATAACAATTGAAAATGCACTAAAATTAATCGGAGTTTCTGCCCCAGAAAAAATGTAAACCTAAGTGCTGAACGCGCCTGATAGCCCTGACAAGCAAATGTTCTTCACGCGTAGAGGCGCTTTATGCCTCATAGCGTGAAGGTTATTTGACCTCGAAGGGCTGGCGCGAGAAGCCGGATAACCTAAGTGCTGAAGCGGCTCGTCCAGACCCGAAAATCACAAAAGCTTTCGAACCGAAAACGTATTTTCAGTTTTCGACCGACAAAGCGTTGTGACTCGAGGGTCTAGCCGCTGAAGCCGGATAAATTAAGTGCTGAAGGCGCTCGTTTAGCTTTCAACTGTCATAAATTTTTTTATAAATGTTCCAGAAATATAAGAAAGGGCATTACGTATTTAGTTATATAAAATATGTAATGTCCTTTTATCTTTTTTATTTTGGTCTTGATAATACGAAATGTTCCCTTTTTATTACTGAGTGAATTCAGGCTTCAATTCACCATTATATGGAATATGTTCAACTGTTATCATAATATCATTTCCATCTTGATTTTTACCTACTCGTTTGTACGTAAATTTATTTTCGTTTAGCTCTGTAATTTCAAGAACGGCACTATATTTTTTTTCTCCTTGAGAGATATGAGCTCTGATCTTATTATCATTTAAGACATTGTAATAGCCATAATCACCACGACTTTGGCCTGTTTTCTTATCAAAAAATTCATAACGGCTTGTTTCAAGATTATATTTCGCAAGGGCTAAAAAATTTGCATTGTATTCCGACACATCATTTCCGTTTTCATCCAATACAATAGTACCTTCCCATAAAGTGCTTCCTAATATTTGATCACCATCTACTTGCTTATCCATTTTTCCAGTGGAAGTTTCTAATGTTTTTTTCGGTTCAGAAAAGGTAAGTTTACCTTCAGTATAAGGTATATGTTCCACGAAAACTTCTACATCGTTTCCTTTTGCATCTTTTCCCATTCTTTTATAAGTGTATTTCCCCTCCGTCACTTCTGTTAACTCTACAACACTATGTGTTCCTTTAGATTCAGATATGAGGACACGAAACTTTCCATCATTCGTGATAAAGAAAGTTCCATAATCACCGCGGCTCTTTTTTGATGTTTTATCATAGAATTCGTATCTCGATGTTTCATCGTCATATTTTGCAAGGGCAATAAAGTTTGCATTTTCTTGTGTTAAATCATTATGGTTTTTATCATACACTTTTGTTCCTTGCCAAGCTGTATTTCCGAGAATTCTTGCAATTTTCTTGCCTTTACTTAACGACGTCCCTTCATAACTCTTTACTTCTGAATTAACTGGTATTTTTGTTTCATTTTCACCGCTTGTAGTAAGATCTTTTTTACCAAAACCTGACCATTGGCAAGCAGATAAAATTACCGTATTTGCCAGGACAAGTACCATCAATACTTTTTTCATATTTCACCCTCCATAATTTACTATCAGTACCAATGTTACCGATTCGTAGACTTTTAATACTTTTTAATACTTCTAATTCAACCTTTTGATCATGTGGTGATAATCCCAGAGCGAGTGGTGACAATTAACAGTTGAGTGATAATCCCAGCCAGAGTTGTAATAGAGTAAAATATTAAAATATCAATAGTTTAGTTAAATGCTACTTTACAAAAAGTAACTCCATAATGATCAATTATGAACGAGGTATAAAAATGATAAAAAAGAGAATGATATGGTGAATTCTATTTTTGGAGGAATGATTATGAAAGTTGTTGCAATTGTAGGTAGTATCCGGGAAGACTCATATAACAAAAAATTGGCTGAGTTTATAAAAAATCGTAATGCAGATAAATTTGACATGGAAGTCTTAACTTTAAATGATTTACCTATGTACAATCAAGATAACGAAAATAATCCACCGCAATCTGTTGTAGATTTTAAAGCAAAGGTAAAAGCTGCCGATGCGGTACTTTGGGTAACACCAGAGTATAACGGATCTATTCCGGGGGTATTAGGTAATGCAATCGATTGGCTATCACGAGTAGATCAAGTCATGATTGGCAAACCTTCTTGGATTATGGGTGCTGCGATGGGAGTATTGGGAACTGCGAAAGCACAAATGCATTTACGCGACATTTTATTTTCAATAGGATTATCATCTCCAATACTAATAGGCAATGATGTATATATTGGGGCTGTGCACACGAAATTTGATGATTCAGGAAATCTAACAGAAGAAGGAACTGTTCAATTTTTAGATAAAGTAGTTGGTAACTTTTTAACGTGGATGAAACAATATTAATTTATATATGAAAATCGTGGACAGCAGTAAAATCTCCAAAAAGGAGAAGCTTACTGCTGTTTATTTTATATGGTAAATTTTTATTTCAAATGTTAGAGAAAAAACAATTACCCAAACTTATCTTTCACAAAAACCAAATATTCGGTATAATGATAAACAATTCAATATATAAAGAAGTACGGTTCTCGACATCTACCAAATGTTGAGTGAAAAGGGAAATCGGTGAAAATCCGATGCGGTCCCGCCACTGTAAGTGTGAGCAACTCGTAAACGGCCACTAAAAAAGAAATGATTTTTTGGGAAGGCACGATACGCGATGAACACAAGCCAGGATACCTGCCGAACTCAATTCACCAAATAACTACGAGGATAGAGTGGGTGCTAGTGTACTTGAATATACTGGAATCATGATGTCTCTCGAAAAATACGAGAGGCATTTTTTTATGATCATAAGGAGGAAGTTCGATGAAAAAAATTTGGCAACTTGGTTTCTTGCTAACGATGGCATTTGTTCTACTTGTAGGATGCAATCAAGGCGATACACAAAAATCATCAACTGAAAAAAACGAAAAAACCACTCAAACTACGGACAAAACCGCTACATACCCAATGACAGTAAAAGATGCGCTTGGGAATGAGGTAGAATTCAAAGAAGAACCGAAAAAAATCGTATCACTGATCCCAAGTAATACAGAAATCTTATTCGCACTAGGTTTAGACGACAAAATCGTTGGTGTAAGTGATAACGATGATTATCCAAAAGCTGCTACCAAAAAAGAAAAAGTAGGCGGTATGGAATTCAATGTTGAAAAAGTTTTAAGTTTAAAACCAGATGTCGTATTTGCACATGAATCGAGTGCAAAATCAACTGAATCAGGATTACAACAATTGAAAGATGCAGGAATTACCGTTTTTGTCGTAAAAAATGCAACAAACTTTGAAGAAACATATGACACCATCAAACAAATCGGTCAAATTACAAATCAACCACAAAAAGCGGATAAAATCGTTGCTGGTATGAAAGCGAAAGTAAAAGAAGTACAAGATAAAGTAGCGAATGTTAAACAACGTACTGCTTTTGTTGAAACATCAGATGTACCTGAAATTTATACAGCAGGTAAAGATACATTTATGCAAGAAATCTTCAACTTAGCGAATATAAAAAATGTTGCGGATGATCAATCAGGTTGGTTCAAAATCGATCCTGAACAAATTGTCAAACGTAATCCAGATACTATTATTGTGATGGAAGATTATGTTCCGAATATCGTAGAAAAAGTAAAAAAACGTCAAGGTTTTTCTAGTGTGACTGCAGTCAAAAATGATGCGGTTGTGCTCGTAAATCAAAATTTAACAGCTCGTACAGGTCCTCGCCTTGCTGAAGGGTTAGAGGAAGTGGCGAAGGCTGTTTACCCAGAGGCATTTAAGTGAAAAAGATCATAGTCGGATATATCGTAGCCATTGCCGTTCTTTTGATAAGCATTGGGCTCGGTATTTCCGTTGGTTCCGTAAAGGTGCCGATCAGTACGTTATGGAATATTGGAGTGGATGAAACAGCAACGAATATTTTATGGAACATTCGAATGCCTAGAGTAATTTTAGCAGGACTTGTTGGAGCAGCATTAGCCGTTGCAGGAGCCGCTTTTCAAGGATTGTTAAAAAACCCACTTGCAGATCCATACACGTTAGGAGTGTCATCAGGTGCCTCAGTAGGCGCAGTGATGACGCTCTTTTTCAGTATTTCAACCCCTATTTTAGGTATTTTCACATTACCAACTTTCAGCATGATAGGGGCTCTCTTTGCAATGTTTGTTGTTTTAGGGTTCGCTAAATTAGTCGATCGTACGATGAAAATGGAAACTCTTATTTTAACAGGGATTATTGTGAGTTCTTTTTTAAGTTCCGTGATATCATTGATGATTGCCTTAACAGGAGAAGAACTTCGCCAAATTATTAGTTGGTTAATGGGCAGTGTATCGATGAGAGGATGGCCATACATCAAAATGATTTTGCTATTTATTACATTCGGAACAATTTTATTATGGCTTAATCGACGCGAACTGAATGCCATGCTGTTTGGAGAAGAACGAGCAAAATATTTAGGTGTAAATGTCAAGAGAAGTAAGTGGATGTTATTACTCGGTGGTTCCATGTTAACAGGCTCTGCTGTAGCAGTATCTGGCACGATTGGTTTTGTTGGTTTAGTTGTTCCACATATAACACGCCTTTTATTTGGAACAGATCATCGGCATTTAATTCCATTATCTTTTATTAATGGTGCATCGTTACTTATTCTATGTGATTTGATAGCACGAACAGTTATTGCACCTACAGAATTACCGATCGGTGTGATTACATCGTTTATTGGCGCACCAGTTTTTGCTTATATTTTCTTCCGTCAACGTAGAATGAAGGGGGCGTAATAGTATGCTTGCTGTAAAACAACTTAGTGGTGGTTATGATTCCAAGAAGCCAATTGTAAAAGATATTTCGTTTACAGTTGATAAGGGGAAGTTTATCGGAATTCTAGGACCTAATGGTAGTGGAAAGTCCACTCTGATCAAAGTAATAAGCGGGATTTTACCTGCTACTTCTGGAACTGTTCAAATTGATGGTAAAAACCTGGAGGATTATTCTACAAAGGAATTAGCGCGTAAAATGGCTGTGTTGCCACAATTGCATGCTCATGCTTTTTCACATTCTGTTCGTGAAACAGTATCAATTGGTCGTTACCCACATCAAAGTAGCTGGTTTTCAACATGGTCAAAAGAGGATGAAGAAGCAGTCACAGTAGCAATGCAACAAACAGGTATTGCTCAATATGAAAATCAAAATTTAGAGTTTCTTTCTGGTGGAGAACAGCAACGAACCTTTGTTGCACAAGCATTAGCACAGCGCTCAGATTTGTTACTATTAGACGAACCAACAAATCATTTAGATATCGAACATCAAAGAAGATTGATGGATATGATTCGGCATGAAGTTGTACATAATGGTCTGACGGTTGTTTCTATTTTTCATGATATAAATTTAGCCTCACTCTATTGTGATCAGTTGATCTTGCTTGAGGACGGGCAAATTTATTCAGAAGGCGAACCACATGAAGTATTAAAGGAAAAACATATTAGGGATGTTTATCGTACGGAAGTGTCAAATTATCCACATCCAGTGCTACCGAAGCCACAAATTACGTTAATACCGAAACCACATAAGGATATACAAAAGGCGACTTCTATTACAGCCGAGCAAATTAAAGTACGTGATGAGTTTGTTGAGTTGCAAACATCATTTCCATTAAAAACTGTATCATCTGCTGTTCATAATGCTGGATTTGGATGGTTCCAGACATTTATTAATCGTGCCGTAGATATCAAATATATGTGT
>DATMJF010000013.1:0-4104 GCA_035554455.1 Rummeliibacillus sp. | reverse complement strand
ACCAACAAGTAAAACTGCTACCCAATAATCAATACCTAATAATAATTGAATAAGTGCGCCTGCACCAACTAACTGTGCAATCATGTAAAACAATACAATTACAATTGTACTAACTGCTGCTGTTCCACGAACTTTTTTCTGATCAAAACGTGCAGTAATCATATCTGCTAAAGTATAACGACCAAGATTTCGTAATGGTTCAGCCACAATATATAAAACTACTAAGTAAGCAACTAAATAACCAATACTATAGAAGAAACCATCAAATCCAAATAGAGCAATTGCACCAGCAATACCTAAGAATGATGCTGCTGATAGATAGTCACCTGCAATGGCAATACCATTCTGCCAACCTGTTAGTCCGCCACCTGCAGTGTAAAATTCACTAGCAGAATTAGTTCGTTTAGAAGCAATATAAGTTACAACTAACGTTAAACCTACGATTGCTAGGAAGAATATGATTCCAACTGTGCTCATTAATAACCACCATCCTTAGCCTTTTCAATGATTTTATTTGCATCTTCATCAAATGAAGATGCTTTTTTAACATACGTCATACATAAAATCCATGTCATGATGAATAGACCTAACGAATAAATCCATACCCATGTAATATCCCCAATTGCTTTTCCGTCCAAAGCTGTTGTAAAGGAAGTTAAAATAGGAAGTAAAATATAAAGAGCTAAAAATAAAATTGAAATAGGTACTATAAAACCATTTTTCTTTTTTAATAGTGTTTTAAATTCAGAACTTTCTGAAATTGCAACATACTCTTCAGTAGTGTAATCTTTTTTAGGCCCCTTACCAGATTGCCTTGTAGGATGCTCTTGTCCCAATGCATGATTTTTCTCTAATGCATTTGATAGATCTTGACTCATACTAAATCCCCCTTTGTCTTTATGAGGCTATGGAAGCACTTCCAAAACCCTTGAAATAATAATATTCAAATTTGACAAAAAAAGCAACATTTTTTTGGAAAAAATAATTATTTTTCTATTTTATGTATAATATTTTCTCCTTAAAGTAAATAAATCCATCATCCCATTTGAAGGAATGATGGATTTATTGCGAAATATTGAAAAAAGGTTTGATATTCTATGCAAATTATGAAAATTATAAGTAAATTGTATTATAAATAGAAGTAAAAAGCAATTTACTGTTTTAAAGAGAAAATTTTCAATGTACTGCAGAATGTTTTTCTTCTATTGCGGTTGAATTTGTAGATTTTAATGCATCATTAGACCATTTGAAAATAATAATACCTAATGCAGTCAACCCTTCAGCAATTGGAAACGCTAACCATATACAATTACTGTTAAACATTGATGGTAGAATATACAGCAAAGGTATGAAAAGTACTAAACTTCGCATCACTATGATCACCATGGATAGTCTTATTCTTTTGATTGCTTGATAATATTCTGCATGGATTAAATTGAAACTTAAAAATAAATAGCCTATGAAAAACAGGTTAATACCTTCTTTGGTATATGCAATCACATCTGGTTCTGTAACACCAAATAAAGCGATAAGTTGATTAGCAAGGAACCAACCTAATAGCAAAATTATGACACCAAAAATAATTCCTGTTTTTAACCCTAATTTTAAAACCTGTTCCAATCGTTCTTTTAATCGAGCTCCATAGTTAAAGCTTACAATAGGTTGAATTGCTGCACCTATCCCAATAAAAATCATAATGAAAACAGCATGTAAATAGTTTACAATAGCATAAGAAGTAACACCAATCTCACCAACAAAGTGACTGAATGCAATGTTATAACCCACAACAACAATTGCAGCCGTTCCTTCTGTTATAAAGCTTGGAGAACCTATTTTAAGTATTTCTGTACAAGTTGTCATTTCAAAATGTAAACGTGTAAATCTCAAGTTGCTTTTTTTATTACAGAAATGAATAAATAGTACAAACAATCCTACAACTGTAGATAAACCAGTTGCATAAGCAGCACCTTTCACCCCCATATTCATTTGAAAAATGAATAGATAATTAAGGATAATATTTAATACCGAGGTAGTGATTAATCCGGCCATGGCTAATTTAGGATTACCATCATTTCTTACAAAAATACTTAAGATATTTTCTAATACATAAACAATGCCAAAAAGTAAGATAACATGTAAATAATCTTCAACATACGGAAGAACTTTTGGACTTGCACCAAATAAATAAGCGATCTGTTCTTGTTTCCATAAACAAAATACAACCAAAATACCAACAATTGAAACTGTCATCATAACACTTTGTGTAAAGATTGATCTTGCTTTGTCAAAATTGCCTTTTCCCAATTCAATTGAATATAAAGTCGCACCGCCCATTCCAATCCATAAAGATATAGAAAGTAAAATGGAGAAAATAGGAACTGCAATATTAACTCCAGCAAGAGCTAAAGCTCCAACTCCGTTACTGACAAAAATTCCATCCACCAAAATATTGACAGCCATTAAGATCATACCTAATAAAGATGGAAATAAATAAGATAAAAACAATTTGCGAATTGGTGTTTCCTGTAATTTTAATGTTGTTTCACTCATAATAGTCTCCTTTTCGGAGCAACACGTCCTTTCTTTTACATACAATTTATGTTCTAATTAAATTCTATAGTATACGGTTACCGTATAGTCAACAAAGATACTGCCAATATTTTAAATTAATTTTGAGGTGTAAAAATGACACAGCCAATGCATAAATTTTTCACAACGGGTGAATTTGCCAAAATATGCCACGTAAAAAAACAAACATTGTTTCATTATGACGATATCGGTTTGCTTCAACCTGAGATCAAAAAGGAAAATGGTTATCGATACTATTCTTATCAACAATATGAAGTTTTCATTGTTATTGAATTATTAAAGGATCTGAATATGCCATTAAAAGAAATCCGTAACTTTTTAAGTAATAAAACGCCTGAAGAAGCTGTTCAATTATTGCAAAATCAATTGATACAAATCGACAATAAAATAAAAAAACTGAATCATACAAAGACAATAGTCAAAACAAAAATGGAAAAAATTCATAGCGCAATGAATGTAGATATTAACGGAATTACTATAGAAGACATTGAAGAGAGTGTGTTGCTAATAAGTAATAATATATTGGATGCTTCAGACAAGGGCTATTTAAATGCCGTTTCAGATTTCATCGATTTGTGCAACAGAAATGAGTTATATACCGGCCATCCAATTGGTGCCATACTTTCAAAGGAAGAAATGATTAAAAATCAATTTGATAATTATAGTTATCTTTATACAATGATGCCTCAAGATTTCTTCAGTCCTTCAACAATTGTGAAACCTGCCGGAAAATATGTTATTGGCTTTCATAAAGGAGATGATGAAAAAATAGCATCATCTTACAAGCGAATTTTTGAATTCATTGAACAGCACAATTTAATAATGAAAGATTATTCATATGAAGAATTTATATTTGATGAAATTTCTGTAAATGGAGAAGAGAATTATGTAACAAAAATAATGATTCAAGTGGAAAATGAGAGTGTGTGATGCGACAAACTCGTTTCTCTTCTTAAAGTTAGAATTAACTCGATAATATCGATATTTTCTACTTATTTTAGAATTCCTTAAATAACGACAATTTAAATGAGTTCTAGTATAGTTATACATTAAAATGCGAAATTAATATTACAAGATAATTGAAATGGGGGATTAAATTCTTACAATAAGAATTTTATCCTTTTTTGTTTGGAACTAAGTATTATTTTTAAAAAGGTTCCCAAATGTATATTTGGGAACCTTTTTTATGCTAAAATAATAGTAATTGAGGTGGATATACATATGAATCAACAAAAGCCAAAAATTTTACGTGATTTTCTTATTTATTTAACAGCAATCAAAGGAAAATCAAAACGCACAAGAGATGAGTACGATTATGATTTAACACTATTTTTCAAATTCAGCATTGCCGTTCAACAAGATTTAGATTTTGAACATATAGAGATGATTGATATTCATGAAATTAATCAAAAATTTTTCAGAGAAATCTCATTAGAAGATATGTATTTGTTTTTGGAGTATTGTGAGGAACGAAGAAACAACTCCGCCTATACAAGAGCTCGAAAAGTCGCAACT
>DATMJF010000012.1:0-3759 GCA_035554455.1 Rummeliibacillus sp. | reverse complement strand
TTTCCGAACGCTGCTGCAACAGCTGATGGTAGTGGGTCAGATGCAACCGACATCGTATCGATACCTGCTAATCCAATAGCAACCGTTGTTGTAAGAACTGATAAAATTAGCAACGTAATCATGCCTGAAATAATTCCTTTTGGCATATCTCTTTTTACATCTTTACATTCTTCTGATAGCATTGGTAACATTTCGATAGCTAGGAAAAGCCACATCGCATATGGTAATGCTGACCAAATTCCAGCAATACCTCCTGGGATCAAGGCAGTGCTATTTGCGGTATTAAGTAGATTATCTATATTAATCTGTGGTAAACCTACGAAATACATTAAAACCAACAAGCCTAATGCAACCATTACAAATACCATTTCTAATGTTGCATATTCTTTTATTCCGATAATGTGAATAATCATAAAGAACAAGTACATCATTGCTGCTGCTGCAACAGTTGTAATAGATGGGAATAAGAAACTAATATATGCACCAATACCTATTGCAATAACTGGAGCTGCTATAAAGTACTGTAGTACTACACCAATTCCTGTTAAGAAACCTACATATGGTCCCATTGCCCTTCTTGCAAAAGAATACGGTCCACCTGCAAATGGCAAAGCAGTAGCTAATTCTGAAATTCCTAAGCACATACATAAATACATAATCGCCATAATAATTGTAGCAATTAGCATCCCTACATATCCTGATTCAGCAAGTCCAAAGTTCCATCCAAAGTAATTTCCAGAGATTACGATACCTACACCGATCGCCCATAGATGTAATGGTGTTAGCGTTTTTTTCAATTCCAAATTTTCTTTAGAGCCCAATCATTTTCCCCCTTATTTTTGCGCTTTCAGACAATATAACAACTGCCTTATTCAAATTCGGATAAATATTCTTGTGCCAGTGCATCCGTTTGTATTGTATAGTTTTCTCCAAATAGTTTAGTTGTTTCATTGTTTCTACTTCCAATCCAAGAAATTAGTTGAAGTCTTCTCATCATGATGAATGATGGAATTAAATCAATATCTTCTTCAGATAGTGAGCGTATTTTCGTGTAACCATTAATCCATGCTTTGATGAGATCTGGTACATATGGTTGATGTTCTATAAAACTAAGTGACGACGCTAGATCATACAAATACCAACCAAATCCACAATCATCAAAATCAATCACCTTAATTTGATTACCATCAATAATTAAGTTCGCTAAGCGCAAATCTGCATGAATGAGTCCAAAGTGTTCCTTTAATTTTCCATATTCATCCAGTTTACTTTTTATAGTTTTAGAAACGCGTTCAAATAACTGTAATCGTTCGGTTGTAATTCCTTGTCCATCTTGCCATCGTGCCCATTTTGGATTTTCTCCTAATATTGCATCGTAATCCCATGTTAATCGATTATAGTTACTATACTTCTCATGCTGAGAGATTATATGATGATGAATCTGAGCTGTAATACTACCTAAAATTTCAAATTGGTCTATTAAAGCGCTTTCATTTTGGTCATCTGGTGTATCGCCTTCTAAGAAAGTAAAGAGTGTACAGTAATACACCTGATCATCTGCATAACAAGTTTGAACATATTCGCCATCATCATTTGCTATTGGTAATGAAACCTCAATTGGAGATTGTTCATGTAAAGTTTGTAACCATGCAATTTCTCCCTCTATTTCGTTCTTAGTATGGTAATTAGGGCGACTGACACGCAAAATGTATTTTTCTTGATTATCTTTATCCTCTATTAAGTAGGTTGAATTCTCTGAATAATCAAGTAGTAATACATCCATTTCGCTTAAGAATGAGTAGTTTTTAACTACCTCATTCGCAACATTATTAAATTTTTTCAATACATTTTCTAATCCGTTTACATTCGCTTCCCCCATGAAATTCTCCCCTTCAACTTATGTGAAATATTAGCAAATAACTACGAGACTTATCCCCTATGCTCATGTTTTTTGCTTTCCCTTTTCATTACCATTCACTAAAAGCTATGCAAATTGTACAATTTGCGCTGCTTCTTTAATACCAGCTTCACATTTTGTTAATAGTTCATCACAATATTCCTTGTTGCATAATAACCCCGGCTTAAACTGTAAAACCCTTGTATCTAACATTGAGTAAATTGCCCATACGCCATGCTTATACAATGAACTCATTACATATTTTGCACCTTCAGGATGATTAAACTCTAGCCCCATAACAACGCCTAATTGACGAATTCCTACAAAGAAATCAGGATATTGCTTTTGAATTTGTTCAAGGCCATTACGTAAATATCTGGAAACATAATCTACGTTTTTCACTACTTCAGGACGTTGCGTAATTTCCAAAACTTTCATTGCTACTACACAACCTAATTCTGAGCCACCAAAAGTAGAAATATGGGCTAAACCATCTTCATTCATCCATTGTCCAACTTTTTCATTTACAACTGTAGCTCCTATAGGATAAATGCCTCCACTTAATCCTTTAGCCGTAACTAGAATATCTGGTTCTACATCGTAGTGCTCAATCCCCCACATTTTCCCTGTTCTCATCAAGCCTGTTTGTACTTCGTCTGCAATATATAAAGTTCCGTATTTCTCACAAATTTTCTTAACAGATTTTAAATAGTTTTCTTTTGGTAGAGGGAAACCATATGTTGCAGGAATAGTTTCAATAATGACACATGCCACATCACCTTTTGATAATGCATGCTCCATTGCTTCTAAGTCATTAAATGGGACATTAACAAACTCATTTGGATCCCCTTCACTTAAAAATAATTTAGAGTAACGCTCATGACCAAGAGATACTGCTAAACCTGTATGCCCATGGTAGCCATTTTTAATGGAAACAATTTTTTTCCGTTTTGTTGCATATCGCGCACTTTTTAATGCTGCATCAATGGCTTCACTCCCCCCACTGGAGAAAATTGTATATTTTAAATTACTTGGTGTACATTTTGCTAAGTCTTCTGCAAGTTGGGCACGAGCCATAGAAGGAAAATGGTGATTTCCAATATCAAACTGATCTAAAGCTTCTTTTAATGTTGCAATAATTTCTGGGTTTCTATGTCCTAAATTATAGGTTCCTCCGTTTAAATGGGCATTTAATAATTTTTTCCCATTCATATCATAAAAATAGTAACCTTCACGTTTTCCTATTACAACGTCAACACCATCTAGCTGCCATTGTTTTGTCTTTCCAGGATTCCACCAATCGATTGATTGTTGTAAAACAGTTTGTTTATCTTTAAATTGATACATACTTTCACTACCTTCCTAACGACATTCGTTAAATTAATAGATCTTCATTATTTGTAATTAGTAAATCCACTTTATACTTTTCAAATTTCTGAATCCATTGCGCCGAACAATTTTTGTCCGTAATTACTTTTGATACTTCTGACAAGGAACATACATTTACAAAAGTGGTTTTCCCAAACTTAGAAGAATCAGCAAGAACAATAACATTTTCGGCACGTTGAATCATTTTTTTCGAAATACTCGCTCCATGTAAATCATAATCTGAAACGCCATCTTTCAATGAAATACCACCTGCTGCTACAAATACCTTATCAGCCTTCATTTGTTGTAAAATCATTTCTGCTAATGGTCCACTTGTAAACTTTTGATCTTGTTCATATTCCCCACCTACAAAAATAATCTTCCCATTAAATACTTCTATTGCTAGTGTCATTACTGGGATAGAGGCTGTAACAAGTGTGACATTGTTACTGTGATTCAGATATCGTACGATTTCATATGGCGTTGTACCATGA
>DATMJF010000011.1:0-7298 GCA_035554455.1 Rummeliibacillus sp. | reverse complement strand
CATTTCTAGCGTCGCTTGACAAATATCCTCCCACTCCGCGGGTGTTTCCTCCCCTATCCACTGTTTGATCTGCACGGGATCTGCAAAAAGCTGCTTGTATATTTCCTTAATGTCGATGAAATGAAACGCCCGGATTCGTTTTCGCAACGGCTTCAATTTTTGGCTAACAATCAATCGTGCAAGTGCTTCAGGCTCCATCTCATAATCGCCAATCGCTTCTCTTTCAAAGCCTCGCTTTTTAGCTAAGTAGGTATGTGCCTTATGGTAATCCTCGTTGCTAAGCAGCTCAATTTCTTCCTGTACCCACGGCTTTGTCCGTTCGACTTTTTCGGTTTCTTTAATTTGCTTCATGAGCCATTCCTTTAACTTTTCAAGTCTATTATGGAAGTTGATAGAGGTGTCGATACTATAAAATCTATCTGCAATTTGTTGAGCAGTAACAATCGGCTTTCCTCTGAAGTTAATGCCCTTGAATAACATTCCAGATAACTCCAGCGACTTTCTGTATGCCTTGATGACCTCAAAAAAACAGGTAGATGCTTTGAATCGGATGCCCGTCACTCTTGACCTATGCGAAGGAGTATTCGCTACAGTTAAAACATATTCCAATTGCTCGTAGGGATTTTCAACCTGAAACTCTTTACTTAGCCGATGATCCAAGTATTCCTGAAATGTAACCTGCTGCATATTCTCTTCGCCTAGTTCCGGCAGCACATTGGACACATAACTGTTGAACATTGAATTAGGGGAAAATAAAATAATCTGATCAGCATTCAGACTATTTCGATATCTATAGAGCAAATAAGCAATTCGCTGTAAAGCCGCAGATGTCTTACCACTGCCAGCTGCACCGTGAACAATGAGCAGCATCCCTTGATCATGACGGATAATCCGGTTTTGCTCCTGTTGAATAGTAGCTACTATACTATGCATATGTTTATCCGTACCTTGACCCAGAACCTGCTGTAAAATCTCGTCTCCAATAGTGAGACTTGTATCGAACATAGATTGAAGAACGCCTCCGCGAATAAGATATTGCCACTTTTTCTCCAATTCCCCTTGGATTATACCTCCTGGTGTTGCATACTGGGCAGGACCAGGCTGGTAATCGTAGTAGACACTCGAAATCGGTGCTCTCCAATCATAAATAAGGAAATCCTCTCCACTTTTATCCATAAGCGAGGAGATTCCTATATAGATCTGTTCCTGAGTTGACATTCCTTCTTCTATGAAATCAATTCGTCCGAAGTAGGGAACCTTCTGCATACGACGCAGCGTAGACAATCTCTTAGATGCATGTTTGTGGGTGCTTTGGCTTACAGTCAGTGCTTGAGCTTCTTGTCTTAAGCTGATGACGGTCTCAAGAAAATCGTCGAAGGTATCCATATTCACCTTAATTTCATCCCAAAAGTGTTTGCGAATATTTACCACTTCGTTCTTGCGTTGCGAAGTTTCTCCCTCTAATCTGCTAATTTGCTCCGTAATAGTCTCCATTACATTGTCCACTCGTTTTTGCTCCTGCTGAAACTCCGAATTCATAGCATTCACTCCTTAAAAATATAAATATAGGGGTTGACTAATGAAAAATAATGCCTTATAATTAAAATAGAGATAATATAAACTTTTTTTAATTATAAAGTGCCCATCTATATAAATTTACCACGGGTTCACATTTTTTTCAATGTATTGAACACGATTTCTATTTCTATAATTAAACATTTGTAGATATTAAAAAGCACTCCTAAGGCTGCATTTAGGAGTGTTTTTTAATATCTGCTTATCATTCCATGAATTCTTTTGTTATACCTTACTTAAAAAAGCATCGTTTTAGAACGGTGCTATCTCTATATTTCGAATAAACCTCATTTACTTGTGATACGGTTCACCGTAACGCATCTAAATGAGGTTTAACATTTTTTACTAAAATGAATTTACTAGAAATTCAATAAAGGACCGTAATTATAAAAATACTATTACCCTTTAAAGGTATTTCCAACATTCAGAAACCTTTATCTTTTCTGGGGATGCGAAAATAAGGGGTAACTGGCACTGCTTATGGGCAGAATAAGCATAATCTCTCTTGTAAACTTTCTAAGACTTCTTCTGGCACTTCCCTGACCTTGATATCCCCCCCTAGGAAAAGTAGCCAATTTGTTATCTCGGTCAATTCTTCGGGATTATTAACATTGATAAAAGTCTTTAGAATGGCTGTAGTTTGGTAAGGATTCGTATATGAAATTGAAACTTTTAAAGGATGGTATTTTTTGAACTGGGCAATCGCATTTGGACCAAGTTCAAGGACAAGGTTAATTACTTCTTCCTGCTTACTTAGTCTTTCTAAAATCTTTTTCTTACTTAATCTTTTTTTCGTCTCGTAGGGTTTGACATTGATGATTTGGTCGACAGGAAAACTCTTCTTCCTTTCTTCCTTTAAGTCAAAGCCTTCAATCAACCAAAGCCCTTTTTCATTATAAAGGTGCAAGAGATATATTGAGTAAGACTTGATTACCTTCTCTTCGTTGATGGTAATGAATAAATAGCTATCCAAAAGAAGGATTTGGATGAGTTTTTCTAACATAGGATGTGGAAGGTCTGAAAGCTCAAGTAAATCGGGATTGTGGGGGTTAGTCCCTTCAAAAAGCAATATTCGATTTAAAAGAACTAGGTCATCTTGCTGGTTTTCTGAGATAAGGCCTAGTAATTTTTCAGCTAAAGACTGACGGCTCTTTAAATAAGGGAGTTGTTGATTTCTTGTGGCCATAAAGGCAATAAAAAGAGCTTTGACCTCATTATCGGTAAAGCGAACAACGGGCAAGACAGAGTTGTGCATGACAAAATAACCCCCATCCCTTCCTACTTCAGAGACGAGTGGCATACCCATAGCCTCAATTTCTCTGATATCTCTAATAGCTGTCGAACGAGAGATGTTAAATTCTCGCATGATTTCAGAAATTGTAAAGTGGGAGCGGTTGTTGATATACCGCATGATGATATTAATCCGTTCAACTTTTTTCATCGGGACTCCTAAAACAGTATCATTTTTTGACATGATTTAAAGTTATCATATACCCATCAAGTGATGAGAACAAGTCATTTGATTAATTTAAAAAGAGGAAGGTTTTGAATATGGCAGATTATACACTAGAAGAAAAAGACAGCTTTACCGTTTTCGGTTTAGGAACTGATCTTAAGAGCCATTACACAGACTTTGCTGGCTTATCCAAGGAAAAGTCAGACTTTTGGCAAGCCATCAGCCAAGATGGACGGCTTGACAAATTAAAGTCCATAGCAACAAATGACTACATTTTTGCCGTAAACGAAGCAGTGAATAACAAAATGATGCATTATGCTGGCGTCATGACAGATGCACCCGTACCAGCAGAAGAAGATTCCAGAGTTATTCAATTCCCTAAAGGAGAATACCTAATTGTTAAAGGAGATGCGAAGACTTCTGATGAATTGAATAATCAACTTGCTGGCATTGCCTTTGGTCAGGTATTACCAGAAGTAAAAGATTTTTCCTATGTTGGTGGACCAAATACAACAGTTGAATTGGGACAACGAAACGGCTTAGTTTTTGGTGAAATGTGGATCCCTGTTGTTAAGAAATAAAGAGATATTAGGAGGGATGGAATTGTCCCATATCGTTGATTTTAAAAATGTGTCTACGGTTGGTTTAGAGTCTTCACCTGTAGCAGAAGCGCTTGCTGGTTTACGTGCTCATGAAGCCCGTTATTTTATGAACAAATACAAGTATGAATTTACGGTTATACCAGCTAGCGAAAGCCAGGAGACCCTTGACTATGTGAACCGAATTTTGAAAGAAGAACGTGATATTGAGTTTGCAGCCAAACCTTTAGAAACGTCGCTTTTTCAAGTGGAAAATATCAAATTTGCCTACGTCATTTATGAGGATGGTCTTGTGATCAACGTCATGTATACGGTTGATGACCCTAAGAAGCGGGCTGTTGGTTTTAAGCTTTCTGAGGGGATGGAGGTACCAAATGAGTTAGAAAAGAAGTTTAAGTTTGCTAGGCAGAAGTCTAAACTAGCTGGAACAATTCGGGGCTCGTTTTTTGTAATTAAAGGAGAATATTAAAGTAAGCAAAAACACAAGTGGTGGAATTCAGCCATATTTTGTTTTTGGTCATTCCTTTTCTTCAGTTGGATAAGAAAATCCTGATTGAGCAAAATAATCAAATTCATCTAAAGAGCAAAAACAACCATTCATACAACAAATGTTCATCTAGGCATTCAAATAACAAAACAGCACCTCTCCATCAAATTAGAGGGTGCTGTTACTTTTTTAGAAAAAACATCATTTACTTGTGATACGGTTCACCGTGGTGTGACTAAATGCGGTATTATAATAAATCTTAAGAAAACAACTAAGGATTCATAATCTAATTTATAATTTTTGGTCATATAATGACCTCCAAAGATAAAAGGTAGCATATGCCTGCCAACCTTCCCATTTGAATAAGTTTTTCTAACATGGGATGCGATAGGTCTGATAGATCAAGAAGGTGGGATTGTTCGGGTTAAAATAGCACTTGGTTTTTATTGATTGTCAACATCTTATTTTTATGCTCGAAAGCTTTCTGCATATTTTAATGCAAGCTGCGTTCGGGAAGTTACTTGAAATTTTCGATACAAATTTTGCAGATGCTTCTTTACTGTATTTTCACTGACATATAAATAACTGGCAATTTCCGCATTTTTAAATCCCTTACATAAATACATTAACAGCTCTTTTTCACGTTGTGTAGTTTGCAATGACTCGCCTGGCTGAACATATTGATGTAATGAATAAACATTTTCAATCATCCGCTTTACATATAATAGCTTTTGACTATCCTGCTCTGTAAATGGTACTTCCCCCTCTTTTCGCAAAAAGCCAATAGCCGCTGTTGGCTTTTGCTGATTGTACAGATACATAACCATTTCATCTATAAAATCATTTAATTGTAAAAAGCGCTCAACATAATACCGCTTTTTCTTCATCGATATTACTTCATTTCGTTGCATTAATTGAATATCGGGTTGGTTTTGCATATTCACTGGGTGTAAAGGATCATAATATTTATATTCATGTAGATAATTTTCTACCGTATATGTCTCTACATTGAAACAGATAGGCTGTTCATTTAACTCCCCATCTGCTACTTCCCAAAATATCGTATGCTCATATTGGAAACATTCACTCAATACTTGCAATATATTCAATTTAAAGTCTTCACTTGTTTGTTGCATATTCATATTCGAAATCCTAAACGTTGCTTCTAATAAATACTCCACCTCTTTATGCTCATACAATAATAATTCCTCCTTTTTTCTATTAAATTCATATATTCTCGTTCAAAACAAATTATCCTTTTGGGTAATATCAATTTTTTTCATTTCAATTTAAGATGAATTTGTAAGTCAAAACTATAATGAGGTGATCAGATGAATTTACAAGAATATGCATCATATGATGGTCTTGGATTAGCGGAGTTAGTAAAAACAAAGCAAGTGACACCACAAGAACTTACAAAATTAGCGCTACAAGGTATTGAAAAGGTTAACCCTTCGATTAATGCCGTTGTCAGCGTGTTAGAGGAACAGGCTGAAAAAGCAATTCCAACTTTAAATGATAATCAACCATTTGCAGGTGTCCCGTTTGTAATTAAAGAACTTGTACTCCATGCAGAAGGTGTGCCACATAGTATGGGCAGTCGTGTTGCAGAAAATGCTGTAATGTCTGTCGATAGTGAATTAATGAAACGTTTTAAAAATGCTGGTTTTGTGTTAAGCGGTACAACCACAACACCAGAGTTCGGCTATAATGCCGCAACGGAAGCTGTCATTTATGGTCCAACACGTAACCCATGGAATCTAGACCATAGCCCTGGTGGTTCAAGTGGCGGTGCAGCCGCTTCTGTCGCAAGTGGTATCGTCCCTATCGCGCATGGTAATGATGGAGGCGGATCCATTCGTATTCCTGCATCATGCAGTGGTGTCGTCGGCTTAAAGCCTTCACGTGGTCGCGTGCCAATGGGACCTTATAATAGTGAGGCATTAAATGGACTAGCAATCGAATTTGCGCTGACAAAAACCATTCGTGATACCGCTACATTACTGGACCAAGTAGCTGGGCCAGACTTAGGATGCTACTCGATTATTCAAAGCCCGGAAATGCCTTACAGTAAAGCAATTCAGCAAAAGGTACGTCCACTGAAAATCGCCTGGACTACAGAAACAAATTCTGGTGCATTCGTTGATCCGGAATGTATCGAGGCCGTACATAAGGCCGTAAAATTATTAGAAGAGTTAGGGCATGAAGTAGTCGAAGCTCGACCAGGTTACGACGAAACACCATTTTCACGCGCAACGGTAAATATTTGGACAGCGAATATTTATAAAATGATTGCAGGGGCAGCAGAATTAACAGGTAAAACACCTTCACGCGATAATATTGAAGCAGCCATTTGGCAATGCTATGAATATGGAAAAGACTTAAAAGCTAGCGCACTTTTAGAAGCCATTAATACAAATGCACTTGTATCACGTCAAGTAGCGACATTCTTTGAAGATTATGATGTGCTTTTAAGCCCAACAATCGGCACATTACCAGCGAAAATTGGTGAGCTAAATGCGGATAATCCAAATATCTCGGCGATTGAATGGACAGAGCAAATTTTCACATACGCGCCGTTTACCAATTTGTTTAACGCAACAGGTCAACCATCGTTATCATTGCCGCTTGTGATGAGTGCGTCTGGCTTACCAATCGGGCTGCAATTTACAGGACGCTTCGCAGATGAGTTAACCCTTCTACAGCTCGGGAAACAATTAGAAGAATCTGCTCCATGGAAAGATCGTAAACCACCCGTACATGTGGGTGCAGAACTTGTGGAAATTGCAACAACATAAAAAAGTAGGTGCAAGATTTTTTCTTGCACCTACTTTTTTCTAGTTTACGGACATGTATGACATTCCATTAAAACGTTCCTTTAACAACGTCTTAATAGTTCTTGAACTAACCTCATTTACTTATGATACGATTCACCATAACGTTGGATAGGGTAAAATAACTTCCCTATTTGTCCTCATTTTTCAATTAATCCTTTAATTATTAACAAATTAAACCCTAATTATGTCCCATTTTGTCCCTATTTTAAGGTGAATAAATATATTTTTTCCCGCTCCTCTTCCTATGACCTTTACTCCATCATGTTCTAGTTCCTGTATCATTGTTGTACTTGTTTGATTCAAATAAATTAAATTTATATTGCATCCTACTAAGTATTTCACGG
>DATMJF010000010.1:0-4022 GCA_035554455.1 Rummeliibacillus sp. | reverse complement strand
TTAGAACCAGTCTTTGTCGTCAAAAGAATTTGCTTCTCACCACAATCTGCCAGTATTTGGTAACAATCCGGATGCAAACAATCTGTATCAAAATTTCGGCTTAATATAAAGTCAATCTCAAATTGATCTTTTAATTGAGTAAATTCAGAAATAGAAGTCCAATATTGACCACTAGACTTTCCATTATAAAATTTAAATTTCAACGAAGACCAATCACCGTCAAATCCATTTTCTATCAATAAAGATTTAAGGCATGTAATCATATAAACCTCACTTATTATGATCTTGTTTTTGATAATTCTTAAAATTCCTTCTTGGAGTATAATGAGATTTTTTATAATTCTGATTAAACTCTGATGAAGGAGAAGGATTATTATTTGCCAAATATTCGGGCCTTTTATACTCCCTTTTCTTTTTAGGAGGATTTAATTTCAATCTAAGCTCAGCTTCAGAATGCCAAACCTTTACTTTTTCACCAGAACCAAAAAATAAAATACAAGTTGTTTCTGAATCTTTAGTAAAACCTATAATTTTATAAGCAACTAAGGTTAGCATTCTTAGTTCTTCATCTTCATTCGTAATAATGAAGTCAATTAATATCATATTATTTTCCTTATTTAAAAAGGTATATCATCATTTAAATCCAACTCTTTAACAAGTTGAGAAGTCGTTTGCTGAATAGGAAATGCATACTTAATAGCTAATAGCGCATCATTAATCTCAAGATAAGATTCAATTTCATTAATCATCTTTTCATTGGTCTTTGAAAACGGACGAATCTTGACTTGTATCATAATAGGAATGCCGAGCAATTGATCGTACGTAGTTCCGTCAGGATGCCCGCAGAGACGAAATAATTTCTTTAGAATACCCTGATGCCACTTCATCACTTCTTCATTTGGATTGCATATATTGAGCTTATGAAGTATAACTTGTTCTCGATAGGTTCCCTCTATTACCTTGACCTTCAATTCAATGTAATAATAAGGACTGTTTGGATCTGCATTTTTCTTGGTTTTCTTATCATAACCAAGAATCATGGCTTTATAATATCCAGCAGGTAAGAGAGCAAAATCTTCTCTTTCCTGTACCTTATTCCAATCAAGCTCAACTCTTAAATTTTTCATTTTTTACCTCTTTTTTCATCAAAATTAATAACACTATCATCATTACTATAGAAATGCTTTATATATTGATCTAAACAATTTTTAAAAGAAATTGCCTCATCTTTATCTAATCTTAATTTCAATACATAGTCATAATAAGCTCCTTTTCTATCAGGAGAATCGCCCTGATCGATATCTTTATAACTATTACAAGCAACAAGCGGAAAACTCTTACAATGAAAATGTATTAATATATCACCCTTACATAAATTCCCTGTTTCATTTTTATGGTCTCCATTTTGTATATGACAAAATCCAATCTTATTAATATAGGATGGATCATTCTGCATAACCTGAAGAGCTTCTAATTTTTTATCAAGAACTCTTGAGAAATTAATTTCATCACTCATATCAAAACTCCTTAATCTTATCTATTACATACTGCAAATCATTAGGTATCAATTTCTCTTCAAACATTCCCATTGGAGATTTACACGTACTCTCTCCATCAGAATTAGTTTTAAAATAATAATTCCCATTCTGTATCTTTGCTAAGAGAACAAGTGTAAATCGACCCTCAACATCAAATTTATTAACTAACTTACCGATACTTCTGAATCGTATAAACCCATCATCATCCTTCTCACAATGAGATAAGAATATAACGATAATATCATCTCGAAGCGTCTTAGCTCCTTCTAATAAAGAAAAGGCACCCGAGGCTATATCATCAAATTTAGACCATGTCTTTTCATGGATCCTTTCCATATATTCATTGGACATAACATACTGAAAATCATCGATAATAATGGTCTTTATATCCTCACGATGCTCAGAGACCCCTCGTAAGCAGTGTAAAATTCTATTAGGATTATCTGTCTTATAAAGATTTCCACCTTCTTGTTGCTTATAAAGCTTAGAAGCTCCCTTAAAAGGTAAGTCCTTACCAATAACATTGATAATATAAGTAGACGTTGGATCTAAAGTTCGAATAGAAGTGCTCTTACCGCTTCCTGATTCACCTATAATCAATATAGATTTACTCATTTGAATTACCTTTTTTTTCTGATTTATAAAGATCAATTGCTATTCCATGAGGCTTGTAAAGCGCATCGATTTCGTCTCTGTTATCGATCATAAGAGCGCCAATAATTTTCATGGCATATTTATAAATGTTTTCCTCTACGGGTTGATTCTCAATTTTCATAAAAAGAGCACCAAGACATTGACCAATAAGAATTGTTTTTTTATTTAAATCTTCAATTGAAGTTAGATTATTCATTAATCACCTCTTTTTTTAATATCAAAATATCAATCGCTGCTTTTAATTTTTTTAAATCTTTAAAATTTAAAAAATCAAGGGTATACTTATCTTCTAAATCGATCCCTTTTGTTTGTGAAACACAAGCATCCTTCATATGAACTTTTTGTGTATAAATATATTCCGAATTATCATCAAATACTCGTATATTTAATTTCATTTGAACCTCAGCATCATTTTGCAATTAGATTGTGTTAATAGTTTTCTTCTGTAGACATAGAAGATAGTTTCAGCCCAAAAACTAGTTGTATTTTGTATAGATTTTTTAATTGTCATTATTATTTCCTATTTAATTAATGTAGAAATAAGAGTTATACCTAAAAGTAGATACATTAAGTTATAACTTATTATTATTAATTCCCCTTCCATTATTCATCTCCTTTGTTCAGATTAAAGGAGGAAAGAAGAATAACTTCCCCTCTCCTCTTCCTATCCCTAACCTGACCTGACCTGACCTGACCTGACCTGACTATGTAAGCGTGCAAAGGCTCAACATATTACGAAAATATAGAGGAAACAGTCTTTTGATCTTCAAGTAGCATATTACAATCTTTATAGAATCCATCTAGGAAGTTCTCAGAGAAGACTTCTTCAAAAGAGGCCTCACCATCCATACTGGCTATTTTTAATAGCTTAGAACACGCATCTTCCGGACTCATAAAAGTATCATAATCTGAAAATGAAATATCATACCTATTTCTAAATATAGATTTAATTAAGGAAGGATATTTGAAAGCATTTAAAAGTGATTCTGGATCTGAAATCAAATCAGCATCTTTTAAATAATTTAACATAAGAAGAGCAGAATATTTCTCAAGCTCATTAATATCATTAATCTCTAATGTTTTTAAATAACGATTTAATTCATCTAACTTAACCTGACTTCCATAATATCCTGGATTCATAAAAATCTCCTTTTGTTAATATAATTCATTACTTATCACTTAATGCTAAGTATATAGGCATTTTATAACATGTCAAGGCATTTTATCATTTACAAGTAACTTTTTTTTTGTTATTCTATATAGATGATAATGTACTCATGTATAAATGATGGAGATTTATTATAATGACAGGACTTTTAAAGTTTCTCACTTCACAGGAAGTAGCAAAAATACTGAACTATCATCCCAGAACAATTCCGCGATTAGCGAAGAAAGGTCATTTAAAGGGGATAAAGATAGGTCGAAAATGGTTGTTTGATCCAAACGATTATATAGTTGATAGAAAAGACAGAAAAGAAGATCAATAGATCATTTCTTCTTAGCTTTTTTCTTCTTGCTCATTCCAGCCTTATTCAAGGCTATTGCAACACTCTGCTTCTGAGGATATCCCTCACCCTTAAGCTTCTTAATATTGCTTTCCACAGCTTCTTTACCGGGCTTTAATGGCATTTGTATACTCCATATAAAAATGGCCCTATTGCTAGGGCCACCTATTTAACAAAAAGATATTATTATTATTATTATTATTTCTAACGATTAATTAAACTTTGGATTTTATTATTATTTTTAATATATGAATCATATTAAACAAAAACTAAATCTCTCTTTTCGAGAGATGCATCAACTTTATCACATCTTCACAATAAAGAA
>DATMJF010000009.1:0-5856 GCA_035554455.1 Rummeliibacillus sp. | reverse complement strand
GATGTAACAGTTACTCCATTTTCTTGTAAATGTTTTTTTGTACCACCAGTTGATAAAATCTCGTAGTCCAATGCCTCTAATTCTTTTGCAAATTCTAAGATGCCTGATTTATCAGAAACACTAATTAATGCACGTTTTCCCACAATAATTTCCTCCTTGAGTTTAAGCCAACAATGTTTGTGTTAGAGTCACATTATTAATCTAATAATGATTGCAATGCAGCTGGGTAAATCTCATGTTCTACTTCATGAATAGCTTGCTCTGTCTTATCTCGATTACCATCAATCACGTTAACGGCTTTCTGCATAATAATCGTACCTGTATCCATACCTTCATCCACATAATGAACCGTGACCCCAGTAACCTTCACTCCATGCGCCATAGCTTGACCAATGGCATCTTTCCCAGGAAAAGATGGTAGTAAAGATGGATGGATATTAACAATCTTCGAAGGGTATGCGGATAGTAATGTTTCTCCTATTAATCTCATATAACCTGCAAGCACTAGACATTCCACCTGTTTCTCTTGCAGGTTTTTTAACACTTCTATTTCATAAGCTTCCTTCGAATCAAAGTCTTTCGGATTCAGTGCTAAGACAGGAATACCTTTTTCAACGGCTCGTTTTGCCACATATGCACCTGGTTGATCTGTAACGACTAATTCAATTTTTGCATTTAACTGACCACGTTCGATAGTATTTTGAATAGCTTGGAAGTTTGATCCACTCCCAGAAGCAAATACTGCGATTGACACGTGTTTTTTCATCATGCTAAGCTCCCATCATGTTCACCTTTGAAAATAACACCTTCGCCTTTAACGACACGACCGATTGTATAAGCTTTTTCACCATATTGTTCAGCGATTGCGATTATACTGCCAGCTTCAGAAGCGGGAACAGCTAATACAAAACCAATCCCCATGTTGAATACATTATATAAATCACGTTGTTGCAAATTACCTTGTAGTTTTAAAAATTCAAAGATTGGCAATACCGGCCATGTCCCTAAATCAATTTCAGTTGCAAGTCCTTCTGGCATCATACGTGGAAGGTTTTCATAGAAGCCGCCTCCCGTTACATGTGCCATACCATGTATATCAGACTCTTTTAACATTTCAAGAACTGGCTTCGCATAGATCTTCGTTGGTGTAAGAAGAGCTTCACCAATTGGGCCAAGATCTTCGAATCCTGCTACAACTGTATCTGATGTTAAATCTGCATCTGCAAAAACAATTTTGCGAACAAGTGAGTACCCATTCGAATGAATACCGCTAGAAGCAAGACCAACTAATACGTCACCTTCTACAATGCGTTCACCTGTTACGATGTTTGCCTTTTCAGTAGCACCGACAGCAAAACCTGCTAAATCATATTCATTCTCTTCATAAAGGCCTGGCATCTCTGCAGTTTCTCCACCAATTAAAGCAGCTCCAGATTGCACACAACCATCTGCTACACCTTTTACAATCTGTTCGATTTTCGCTGGTTCTGCTTTACCAACTGCCACATAATCCAAGAAATAAAGTGGTTCAGCCCCTTGCGCTACAATATCATTGACGCACATTGCAACACAGTCAATCCCAATAGTGTCGTGTTTATCTGTCATAAAGGCCAATTTTAATTTTGTACCAACACCATCAGTACCAGAAATCAGAACTGGTTCTTTTAAGTTTAGTTCGGACAAATCAAACATGCCACCAAAGCCACCAAATGTACCTAGAATGCCTTTTCTTGCTGTACGTTCTACATGGGATT
The DNA here is from genome assembly GCA_035554455.1 of Rummeliibacillus sp. Lineage (GTDB taxonomy): Bacteria > Bacillota > Bacilli > Bacillales_A > Planococcaceae > Rummeliibacillus. Next base: position 4,102 of record DATMJF010000009.1, on the reverse strand, counting down.
TCATACGTTGAACAGCTTCATAACCTGCTTCGATATTTACGCCTGCTTGTTCATATGCTTTTGACATGATTTTTCCTCCTCAAATTAATGTACCAATTCTTTTTCGTGTGGCAAGATTGTATCTGGGAAAATTTCTGTAGGATATTTGCCAGTGAAGCATGCTAGACAATGCCCACAATTTTGACCTTCATCTGTTCTTCCAATAGCTTTAACCATACCTTCTACAGACAAGTAAGTTAATGAATCTGCTCCAATCGCTTCACAGATTTCTTGCACGTTGTGGCTAGAAGCAATCAGTTCTTCATGTGTTGATGTATCAATACCGTAGAAGCACGGATTTGTCATTGGAGGTGAGCTGATGACAACATGCACCTCTTTGGCACCTGCTTCCTTCAGCATATTCACTATCCTTTTAGAAGTCGTACCACGCACGATTGAGTCATCCACCATAACCACTCTCTTACCTTGCACAACTTGTCGCACTGGAGAAAGCTTCATCTTAACGCCTCTTTCACGCAATTCTTGAGAAGGTTGGATAAAAGTACGACCAACATAGCGGTTTTTAATTAAACCTAGTTCATAGGGAATACCGCTTTCTTCAGAGAAACCAATCGCAGCCGAAATACTAGAGTCTGGAACACCTGTTACCACATCTGCTTCAATATTCACTTCTTTCGCAAGCTGTTTCCCTAAACGTTTACGCGCCATGTGGATATTGATGCCATCAATATCAGAGTCAGGACGAGAGAAATAAACGTATTCCATTGTACAAATAGCACGTTCTGAAGGGTATGCAAATTTCTCTGATTGCAGGCCTTCATCATTAATCGTAATTAATTCGCCTGGTTCAACAGCACGAACAAACTCCGCTCCGATGATATCGAAGGCGCAAGTTTCTGAAGCAACCACCCAAGCATCATCTAGTTTTCCAAGTGATAAAGGACGTAAGCCATGAGGATCTAATGCGACTAACATCTCATCCTCCGTCATGATTAAAAATGCATAAGCACCTTTTAATAAAGTCAAAGCATTTTTTGCCCGATCATTCATAGAGCCAAAACCACTTCTTTTCAATAAATGAGCCAACACTTCAGTATCAGAAGTTGTTTGGAAGATGCTTCCTTGACGTTCCAAATGCTTTTTCAAATGATTCGCATTTACTAAATTTCCGTTATGTGCAATCGAAAGACTGCCTGTCGATGAATGGAAAAGTAATGGTTGTACGTTTTCGATGCCACCTCCACCAGCAGTAGCATAACGAACATGTGCGATTGCTGCTTTTCCTTGAAGCTTATCCAACTTATCGCCAGTAAAGACCTCATTAACTAAGCCTTCACCTTTCACGGCTTGTAAATTTTCGCCATCTGTTACAACAATGCCAGCACCTTCTTGACCACGATGTTGAAGAGCATGTAAGCCATAATAACTCATTTGTGCAGGATTTGGATGACCCCAAATCCCGAATACTCCACATTCTTCATTTAAACCTCTGATTTCACCAAGCATGGTATAGCTCCTTTCCAAGCATCTTGGAATGTTGATACTGAACCCTCGATTAAGATGTCACCATTGCCACCGCGAATGATTAATTGTGGATCAGGTGAAACATTTCCAATTTTAGCTGTATCTTGAACAATTGCTTCAAATGCATCTGCATTTTCTTTTTTCACTGAAACTAAGAAACGCGATTGAGATTCACTAAATAATTCAGTGACTGCAGAACCTTCTAAGATTACTTCTGCACCAAATTCTGTGCCAAATGTTTTTTCTGCTAATGCAACTGCAAGACCGCCTTCAGAAAGGTCATGTGCAGATTCAACAAGTCCTTGTTGTATTGCTTTTGATAACGCTTCTTGTCTGGCAGCTTCAACTGTTAAATCAATAGCGGGAGCTAAGCCAAAAATTCGTCCATCATTTTGTAATTTTTGAAGCTCTGAACCGCCAAACTCAGTTTTTGTTTCGCCGATTAGATAGATAAAATCTCCTGCTCCTTTAAGCTGTTGTGTTGTTACATGAGCTAAATCTTCTACTAAGCCCACCATACCAATTGTTGGAGTTGGATAAATAGCGACACCACTACGTTCATTGTAAAGTGATACATTCCCACCAATAACAGGTGATTGTAAAGCTTCACATGCTGCAGAAATACCATCTGCTGATTTTTCAATTTGCCAGAAGATCTCTGGTTTTTCTGGATTACCGAAGTTTAAGCAATCAGTAACAGCTAATGGTTTACCACCAGAGCAAACGATATTACGAGCTGCTTCAGCTACTGCAATTTTGCCTCCAACTTCTGGATCTAAATAAATATAACGAGAGTTACAGTCGGTTGTCATCGCAAGCCCTTTGTTTGTACCTCGAACGCGAATAACAGCTGCATCAGATCCTGGTGCTACGACTGTTGATGTACGCACTTGGTAATCATATTGATCATAAACCCATTCTTTTGATGCAATGGTTGATTGTTTCAGAAGTGCGAGTAATGTTTCTTTGTAGCTTTCTACAGTTGGTTCTTCATTTTTCATCTGTTGGAATTCAGTGAAGTATGCTGGTACAGCGGATGGTTTATGATAAACAGGTGCATCTTCTGCTAAAGCATCTGCTGGCACATTTGCCACTACTTCACCTTTATGAACTAAACGAAGCATTTTATCTTCTGTTACACGGCCGATTGCTACTGCATCTAAGCCATATTTCACAAACAGGTCAACGACTTCTTGTTCATGTCCTTTTTTCACAACGATTAACATACGTTCTTGTGATTCTGACAGCATCATTTCATAAGGTGTCATATTCGTTTCGCGTTGTGGTACTAAGTCTAAGTTCATCTCTAAACCGTAACCTGCTTTAGAAGCCATTTCTGCTGAAGATGATGTAAGGCCCGCTGCACCCATATCTTGAATACCTACAAGTGAGTCAAACTTTACAAGTTCTAAGCAAGCTTCCAATAGCAGTTTTTCCATAAATGGGTCGCCAACTTGGACTGCTGGACGTTTTTCTTCTGAAGATTCACTTAATTCCTCTGATGCAAATGTTGCACCGTGAATACCATCTCTACCTGTTTTAGCACCAACATACATAACCGTGTTGCCTACACCAGAAGCAATCCCTTTTTGAATATCCTTATGGTCAATTAAACCAACACACATTGCATTGACAAGTGGATTCCCCTCATAGCAAGGGTCAAATTGGATTTCCCCACCAACTGTCGGAATTCCTATACAGTTACCGTAACCTGCGATTCCCGCTACGACTTCTTCAAATAAATATCGGACACGTTTTGATGCATCTAGTTCACCAAAACGTAGAGAGTTTAACATAGCAATGGGACGAGCTCCCATTGAAAATACGTCGCGAATTATACCGCCTACACCTGTAGCAGCACCTTGATAAGGTTCAATTGCAGAAGGATGGTTATGTGATTCCATCTTGAAAACAACCGCTTGCTCATCGCCAATATCAACAATTCCTGCGCCTTCACCAGGTCCCTGTAATACACGAGGTCCTTTTGTTGGGAATTTACGAAGGACAGGCTTGGAGTTTTTATAAGAGCAATGTTCAGACCACATAACTGAGAAAAGTCCTGTCTCTGTCCAGTTTGGTGTACGTCCTAGAATATTCTCTACTAAGGCAAATTCTTCGTCTGACAAGCCCATTTGTGCATATAGCTTTTGCTCTTTAATTTGCTCTGTTGTTGGTTCAAGCTTGGTTGACATATGATTCCCTCCACTGTTTGACAATTGATTTGAATAAGGCAAGGCCATCTGCGCCACCGATTAATTCATTCACTGCACGTTCTGGATGAGGCATCATACCAAGAACATTACCTTTTTCGTTGATAATACCAGCAATGTTTTCTAAACTACCGTTTGGATTTTCACCTGCATACGTAAAGACGATTTGGTTGTTGTCTTTTAGTTGCTGTAAAGTTACCTCGTCACAATAGTAATTTCCTTCACCGTGTGCAATTGGTATTTGTATAACTTCGTCTTGATCATATTGGTTTGTAAATAATGTGTTGTTGTTCACTACTTTTAAATCTACTGTACGGCACATAAATTTAAGATTCTTATTTCTTAACAAAGCTCCAGGAAGTAAACCT
>DATMJF010000008.1:0-10674 GCA_035554455.1 Rummeliibacillus sp. | reverse complement strand
GAATTTAATAACCGCTTTTACGGGGCTTTGGTTAGCATTTCAATTTACAGACAGACACTTCTTACAGGAATTAGATATAATGTTCTATGCAATAGTAGGATCTGCTTTTATAATTGCAGGTTCTGGTGCGATGAATAATTATATTGACCAAGATATTGATCCTGTAATGACGCGAACAAAGTCAAGACCAACAGTTACTGGTAGATTTACACCTAGATTTGTTATGACTGTAGCACTCATCCTTCTATTTGTGGGTGAAATTTTGTTATTTATGGCATCATTTGCTGCCGGTGTATGGGGACTTGCGGGAATAATAAGCTATGTAGTCTTATATTCAATGTGGTCAAAAAGAAGATTTGTAAGTAACACAATTGTAGGAAGTATATCCGGTGCAATACCTCCTGTTATCGGTTGGGCTGCTGTCGATCCTACTCTAGGTTCTGGTGCTTTTGCGTTATTTTGTATTATGTTTGCTTGGCAACCACCGCATTTCTATGCTCTTGCAATGAAGCGAACAGAGGAATATCGTGCTGCAAAAATACCTATGTTACCCGTTGTTAAAGGTTTTGACAGAACGAAAAAGTCCATGCTAATTTGGGTTGTATTGTTATTTCCACTTCCGTTTTTATTAACGAAGTTAGGATTAGGATTTATTATTCTTGCAACTGCATTGAACCTTGGTTGGCTAATTCTTGCAATTACAGGTTTTAAAGCCAAAGACGATATAAAATGGGCAAACAAAATGTTCGTTTATTCTTTGAACTATATGACCATTTTATTTGTTTCAATGATTATCTTTTCTGTCTTTAGCTAACTTTGGGATTCTTTCTTATTAAGAATTCATATAGAACAACCACAGTCCTGGTTACACATGAAATACAACAAAGAAAGAGGGGTTTAATTAAGCTATGATGAAAGGGCTTAAAAAGTGGCGTCTTTTTGCAATGTTAACAGCACTTATTGTTTTCCTTTCTGGTTGTGGTAAAGATTATTTATCAACTTTATCTCCAGCAGGTGAAGTAGCTAAAGAACAACATAATCTAATGCTTTTATCAACTGCAATTATGACGCTCGTTATCTTAGTAGTAGTAGTAATCTATGTACTTGCAATTATCAGATTCCGACGCAAAAAAGTTGGGGAAAATGTTATTCCTAAGCAAGTAGAAGGTAGTACTACTCTAGAAGTTATTTGGACTGCTATTCCAATTATATTACTTCTAATTTTAGCTGTACCAACAGTTGCTCTTACTTATAAACTCGCTGATACAAAAGCGATGGATGCAAAAGATGCTGCTGGTCATGCCAAAGCTGTTACTGTCAATGTAACTGCAAAATTATATTGGTGGCAATTTGAATATCCTAACGAAGGAATTGTTACTTCTCAAGAATTAGTAGTACCAACAGGTGAAAAAGTTTACTTCAACCTCACTTCAGGAGACGTAAAACACTCATTCTGGGTTCCTGCTATCGGGGGTAAAATGGATACAAATGTTGATAACATCAACAAATTTTACTTAGAATTCGATAAACAATCAAAAGACCTTGAAACTGGTGTATTCTACGGTAAATGTGCTGAACTTTGTGGTCCTTCACATGCATTAATGGACTTTAAAGTAAAAAGTTTAAGTAGAGCAGATTTCGACAATTGGGTCAAAGAAATGAAAGCTTCTGATAAGCAAGTAGCTACAGGCGATCTTGAAAAACAAGGTGAAGCATTATTTAAAACTAGCTGTATTACTTGTCACGCTAATTCTGGTGTAGGAAAAGGAACTGGTATAGCACCTAACCTTGCTGCATTTGGCGATCGTAACCGTGTTGCAGGTGTATTAGATCACAATACTGAGAACATAAAAAAATGGATTGATGATCCACAATCCGTAAAGCCAGGTAATACTATGCCTCAACCCGAAAAAATTAATAAAGGTAAAAAATTCACAGATCAAGAGCTTGATGCTTTAGCTGCCTACTTAATGGGCTTATCTGTAGAAAAATAATGTAGAATTCTAATTGAAACATTTTGAAGGAGGTTAAGGTTGTGAGCTCAACTGCAAAGAAAAAGGGCTTTGGCGCAACTATTTGGGACTATATAACTACAGTAGACCATAAAAAAATCGCCATTCTTTACCTTATTGCCGGTACGCTTTTCTTCGTAATCGGTGGTATTGAAGCAATGCTCATTCGTATCCAACTTGCAAAACCTAATAACGATTTTGTAAGTGCGGGTCTCTTTAATGAAATTATGACAATGCATGGTACAACGATGATTTTCCTTGCCGCTATGCCATTGCTATTCGCATTTATGAACGCTGTTGTACCATTACAAATTGGTGCACGTGACGTTGCATTTCCATTCCTAAACTCTTTAGGTTTCTGGTTATTCGTATTCGGAGGTCTTTTCTTAAACCTTTCATGGTTCCTTGGTGGAGCTCCTGATGCTGGTTGGACTTCTTATGCATCTTTATCTCTAGCATCTCCAGGTCATGGTATTGACTTTTATGCTATTGGTTTGCAAATTTCTGGTGCTGGTACGTTAATTTCAGGGATTAACTTCCTTGTAACAATCATTAATATGCGTGCTCCAGGTATGACATTTATGCGTATGCCTTTATTCACTTGGACTACTTTTGTGGCAAGTGCATTAATTTTATTCGCATTCCCTCCACTTACTATTGGAATATTCTTTATGATATTTGATCGTATGTTTGGAGCAAACTTCTTTGACCATACTATGGGTGGTAACACAATCATCTGGGAACACTTATTCTGGATTTTCGGTCACCCTGAAGTATATATCTTAGTACTTCCTGCATTCGGTATATTCTCTGAAATTATCGCAGTATTCTCTCGTAAACGATTATTCGGTTACTCTTCAATGGTATTTGCGACAATTTTAATCGGTTTCTTAGGCTTCATGGTATGGGCTCACCATATGTTCACTGTAGGTCTTGGAGCAACTGCAAACGCAATCTTCGCTGTTGCTACAATGGCGATTGCTGTACCGACAGGTATGAAGATCTTCAACTGGTTATGTACCATGTGGGGCGGTTCAATTAAAGTTACAACGCCAATGCTTTATTCACTTGGTTTCATTCCATCATTCGTAGCAGGTGGGGTAACAGGGGTTATGCAAGCTGCAGCGCCTCTTGACTACCAATTACATGATTCTTACTTTATCGTAGCTCACTTCCACTATGTTATCGTTGGTGGTGTTGTATTAGCATTATTAGCTGCTACACATTTCTACTGGCCAATAATGTTCAATAGAATGTTGAATGAAACACTTGGTAAAATCGCATTTGTATTTTTCTTTGTTGGTTTCCATTGTACATTCTTTGTACAACATTTCTTAGGTTTGATGGGGATGCCACGTCGTGTATTCACATACCTACCAAATCAAGGCTTGGATACATTTAACTTCATTTCAACAATTGGTGCATTCTTAATGGCAATTGGTGTAATTATTTTAGTGCTCAATGTTATCATCACAACTGCTAAAGGTAAACCGTGCGGACGTGATCCATGGGGTGATGGACGAACTCTTGAATGGGCAATTCCACAACCAGTACCATACTATAACTTCAAACAGACTCCACTTGTTCGTGGTTTAGATACTTACTGGATTGAAAAAATGGAAGGAAATAAAGAGGGTATGTCATATGCTGAACCTATTTCGGATATTCATATGCCAAATAATTCTTTCACTCCATTTGTAATGACACTTGGATTATTCATAGCAGGCTTCGGTGCACTTTATCATCCAGATGCTGATAAACCATGGTCTTTAGCATTATTAATCATTGGTTTAGCAATAACTGTTCTTTCAATGGCATATCGTTCACTTAAAGATGACTTAGGTTACCATATTCATAAAGAAGAATTAATGAATGAAAAAGGGGGTAACAATTAATGGATTTGAAAACTAAATTTACCCCACAATCTTGGCCAGAACATCCAGAACAATCAACTGTTGAAGGGAAAAATAAATTCCTAGGATTTTGGATCTACATTGGTAGTGATGCAGTTCTATTTGCAACTCTATTCGCTACATTCTTAGCTCTTAAAGACAAAGGGCCAAGTGGCATGGAGTTTACTTCTCAAAACCTATTTGAATTACCATTAGCATTCATTATGACAATGTTACTGCTAACTTCTTCTTTAACAAGTGTGTATGCAATGTATCATATGAAAAACTATAATTTCAAAGCAATGCAAGCTTGGTTAGCTATTACAGTTATTTTAGGCCTTGGATTCTTAGGTTTTGAAATCTATGAATTTAATCACTATGTACATTTAGGATTTACATTTACTCAAAGTGCTTTCGGATCTGCATTCTATACATTAGTAGGTACTCACGGATTGCACGTTGTTATCGGTTTAGGATGGTTTATCTTATTAATGATACGTAATGCAAAACGTGGATTAAACCTTTATAATGCACCTAAGTATTTCATTGCATCACTATATTGGCACTTTATTGATGTTGTTTGGGTATTCATCTTCACTGTAGTTTACTTGATGGGAGTGATGAAATAATGGCGCATGACGTACACGTAGAAGCTAGAAGCGATGCAGCTTACAAGCAATATCGCCGTAAAGCTGGTCAAGCGATGCGTAACCAAGTAACTGTTTTTGCGATAATGATTTTCTTGACATTTATCGCATTCGCTGCAGTTCAAGCTGGATTTTCAGTATATCTAGTAATACCTATTATTTTATTATTCGCTGGTGTTCAAATTGGACTTCAATTGTATTACTTTATGCACTTAAGCGAAAAAGGTACAGGGATTATTCAATTCTTTATTTATTCAGCTGTACTTCTTATCTTCCCAATGATTCTTGCTTTTGTAACAATCATTTGGATCTAGTAGCTATACTTAAAGACCGAGTCTATAATTAAATAGACTCGGTCTTTTTTTCGAATTTGAGAGGAATAAAGAATGAAAATGCAGATTATTTGATTAATAATATGTAATAGATACATTGAAATTCCAAAAGAAATTGTCAATATTCGTTCATTGCTGTTTTAATGCAAGCACTTTATAATGAAGGTATTGAATGTAAAGGAGCGAACTTCGATGCCTTTGAGTATTTTTGGATTTCGAGCTATGTGGAGCCCAACATTAATTGGTGTATTGGTGTTCTTTACAGTGCTATATTTCTTAGTGACAACAAAATGGAGAAAAGACTTTAAATATAGTAAGCCTTTAAAAAAAGGAGAAGCTGTATCATTTGTATTTGCAATGGTAATGCTATATGTCATTATCGGATCCCCCATTGATTTAATGGCACATATTATTTTTACAATGCATATGGTTCAAATGGCTTTCTTACTATTGTTTATTCCTATTTTCTTTATCATTGGTATTCCAAACTGGTTATGGAAAAGTACAATTAACTTACCTTATATAAAACCAGTATTTCATTTTTTGACAAAACCGATGATTGCAATTTTCACTTTTGTTTTTTTATTCTCTTTTTACCACTTACCTGCGGTGTTTGATTATATTAAATTAGATGAAACATTGCATGGTATTTATACGTTTTTACTATTTATGTCAGCATTGTTTATGTATTGGCCATTACTGAATACTGTTGATGGTGAACCTCGCATGAAAGATTTGAATAAATTTTTCTATATAATAGGGAATGCAATTTTAATTACACCAGCATGTGCTTTAATCATCTTCTCAACTACCGCGTTCTATGCAACTTATACAGATGGAGAAACGTGGATGAAAGCAATGGCGCTTTGTGTACCAAGTTCAACTTTACAAGGACTATCATTATCTGGCCCTGAATTATTTACAAGCATGTCACCGGTTGAAGACCAACAACTTGGTGGTGTAATAATGAAAATTATCCAAGAAATTATTTTCGCATGTATTCTTGGACGAGTTTTTGTTGTATGGTATAGAAACGATCAAAAAAATGCAGACCAAATGACAGAAGAGGCATTAAAGGAAAGACAACGTTTGTATGCAAATCAATACCATTAATTAAACTAGATTGTTAGGAGTAAAAAAATGAGTGTACCTATTTTACCAACGATTAGTACCTCTTTCATCGTTCTTAGTGCAATACTAATTGCGATCGGTTGGGTGCTTATTAAACAAAAGAAAATTGAAGCACATAAGAAAACAATGATTGCTGCTGCAATTTCAGCATTATTATTCTTTATTATTTATATTTCAAGAACAGTATTTCTCGGCAATACTGCTTTTGGTGGACCTGAACATTTGAGAATATATTATACAATCTTCTTAGTGTTCCATATTATTTTAGCAACTTCAGGTGCAGTATTTGGTATTGTTACGTTAATCGCAGGATTTTCAAACAAACTAGAACGTCACCGTAAAATTGCACCAATCACAAGTATTATTTGGTTCTTTGTTGCGATTACCGGCGTTATGGTTTACTTATTACTGTATGTATTCTATAGTGGTGGTCCCACAACTTCAGTTATTAAAGCAATATTAAATAATCACTAAACATAAAAAAAGACTAATTTCTTGTACGAAGAGAAATTAGTCTTTTTTATTGGCGATTCTCCAACTTTTTCTAAATTGCTCAATCACAACGATTAAAATGGTTACAAATGGACCTATTAGAAAACCAACAAATCCAAACATTTCAAATCCAACATACATACAAATAAGGGTTGTTAGAGGCGGAAGGCCAAGATGACTACTAGTTACCTTTGTTTCAAGGATTTGACGTAGTACTATTACGACAATAGCTAATATGAATAGAACAGTTCCCTCAAAGGTTTGCCCATTAATCCAACTAATAATAGCCCACGGAATTAAAACCATCATTCCACCTAACACTGGAAGCAAATCGACAAACCATACGAGGATCGCCATAAGGATTGCATAACGCGGTGTAATCCATAATAAAGTACATAATGTAACGCAAAAAATCACAACACTCACAATCAACTGAGCTTTCAAAAAATCAAGTGTTCCTTTTTTTAGGTGTTGAAGGAAAACTTTCGCTGAAGAATTTCCTTCCAGGTGTAACCACTTACTAAAGGATTTGAGAATATTCGGTATCTCTAACATTGAGTAATATAGTGCCAAAAAATAAATGAATAGCTTAAATATTACTGAAGGAACTCTTTGAAAAAAATTGAGTAGTCGATCGGCCTGAATATATGTAGTTACATTTTTTTGTAAACTACTCAACATTTGCTCAATCCATTCCTGTATGGAGAGTATGATAGGACGTGGTAGATCATGCATGATGTTTGTTAACTTGGATTGAAAATAGATCCATCTTTCATTGATTGTATCTAAAAATTGTGGAATCCATTGAGAAAATTCAACAAATTTTAAAACAATTATGGCGTATAAAAAATAACAACTTACAAGCACAATAATGCTGAAAATAGAGAAAAGAACAAAAACTATAAAACGACGAGATTTATTCCACTGATTTTCGTATTTAATAATTAGTGGGTTAAAACAAAGTGCTGTCAAAAATGCTAAGAGAATTGGCTGTGCATAAAATATTGAAAATAGAAAACATAAACCAAAAATGAACCATGGAAAGAATTTTGTGAATATACGCTGTAAAATCATCCTGATCACCCATATATATTTGACAGTGATAGTATGAGGAGTTTTTTGAAAATCATGCTAAAAGAAAGAGCTTTTTCAATTATTTTTGGTTTTAGTTACTAAACGATTGACTCTAGCATTTTAATAGGTGCTGATTTGATTGTTGATATTTGAAAGAAAATACTTTGGATAAAATATCAGTATCTATTAACATAGCCATTAAATAAAAAATCCGTACAAAATGTAATAAAGTGAACATTTTGTACGGCATCTGAATAAATAATTGCATTATGCTTGGATTATAAATTGATCTAGTTCTTTTGAAAGTGAAGCTAACACATCTTGACATGTTTTTACTAAATTAGCAGGGAAGATTTCATCTTCACCATATTCAATGCCATGTGGGAAATAGTGTTTTCCAAGAACTGGTTTTAATAAAGTGATGTTGGAATCATTTGAACCGTTGTCACCATTATTTGTGTAACCAAATATTCGTAAATAGTAAGTACCATCTTGAACAACAAATTTTCGATCCCAAGTAATACGTTCGTAATCCCAACCAGTAGCACGGATTAAACCATGTTGATTCATTAGGTCATCAAGTAATGTAATATGTGCAACTTTGTTTTCAAGTCCAGTATTTTCAAAATACATTCTAATATCCTCCTTCGACACTTTTGTACAATATACGTTCCATTTTATAATAGAGCAAAATAGCACTGGTTGCAATGACAACATTGTGAATCCATCTATGTAATTGGTATAATAAATTTAATAAAAAATTGGAGAGATCAAATTGAAAGTTTTTTTTAGAGTATTAATTATTTTGACGGCACTGTTAGTCGTTTATTTCTATATAAATGAACCGGTTAAAGAAAATGAACCATTAGCGCCTAATTCCAATGGCAAGGTGATTCCTCAAAAACAAGCACCAGACATTAATAATTCTACAGTTGAAAGACCAACTAAAGGGCTATCAACATTAGTTGGCCAATCAACTAAAAAGCTACAAGCAAAATTAGGAGCTCCAGATCGAAAGAGCCCTTCTGCATATGATTTCGACTGGTGGGTTTATCAAAAGTCACCAAGTAACTATATTCTTGTAGGTGTTGAAGACCATAAAGTAAAACAAGTTTATACTACCGGTGCTGATTCTAATGCAACTCCTTTTAAAATTGGTCAAGGAATAGATGAATTGTATCGTAATACAATTACAGATACGGAAGTAAATGTGAAAATTAAAGATAATACTTATACATTTATCTTAAACGAAGAGGATTTACAGTCTCGCATCTTAGTCATGTATGATGGATTGTATGCACAGTTATATTTTGATGCAATGGATAAAACGTTAGAAGCAGTTCGTTATATTGATGGAGAAACGCTTGTTAAACAACATCCATATGACATGACTTATGTGGGGGATTTGATTACACCAACTGTTCCATCTTCATATAAGCAAGAAGAAATAGATCAAGAAAATCAAAAACAATTATTTGAATTAACGAATGTGTATAGACTCCAAAAAGGATTACCAGCACTATTGTCTGAGGAAGATTTAAATGAGTTGGCAATGGCGCATAGTGAAAAACTTGCGGTCAATAAAATCTCACAAGAAGAACAAGAAAGTAATGCATTTAAAGATAGATTAAAAAATGCGGAGATACAATTTGATTCTGCTGGAGAAAATATTACAGAGGATTATTTGGATGCGCCAGAAGCAATTAATGGACTTTTAAATTCAGAAAAACATCGTGACACCTTATTGAATAAGAATTTTAATCAAATAGGTACAGGTGCTTTTGGTAAACATTTTACACAAGTGTTCATCCAACGAGATCAAGCAAAATGATTAATCTTCATCAGGATATACAACTGTTCCGGATTCTAAAGAAAAGACATTTCGAATATGCAGCGTGAGATGGTGCTGTTGTGCCATTTCCGCTGCTTTTTTTTGAATTAAAGGACGAACACTATTTAATAATGTCAAAAACTCTGAATATGGAAGCTCTTTAATAAGTTCTGCATCGTCTTCCAAATGGGGATCACCTGTCATAACTCCAGGTACATCCTTATAATACTCAATTAATACATTTGGTAAAGTTGCACCTAAAACGGCAGCCGTTAAATCGCTACCACCTCTACCAAGAGTGGCAATCTCACCTTCATCCGTAATTCCTTGAAAGCCAGGAACAACAATACAATCATAGTGATTTAGGGCGGATAAGAGCATTTCTTCGCTAATATAAATAATTTCAGCATCTCCAAAATTATTGGTCGTTGTTATTCCAAGTGGAGCACCATAAAGTAACAGGTTATCTATTCCAGACTGTTTTAGCTCTGATGATAGAACAGCAGCGGCAATAAGCTCCCCACATGCGGCAACTAAATCTTTCGCTTTTGCTGAAGTACTTAATGCATCTGTAATATTCAATAAAGTATCAGTAGCATAAGCATCACCAAATCTGCCCATTGCAGATACAACAACAATTGTTTTACCGTGTTCTTTTAGAGCTCTTTTAATATGGAGAAGGCAATGCTTACGTGAAGCTTTTGATTGCATAGCAATTCCGCCAAATTTTTGAATAATCATTTTGTGACTCCTATCTCCTCGTGACATATTCTGCATGTTTTTCATACCATATAAGTGGTGAAGGGGTTATAGTAATGTATTCATATTTTATTAAAAGGTGCAGGAGGAACATAGTTGATCTTGGCAGAGCTGTTAAAAGAATGGCCATGTGAATTAGAATGCGGTTCAATACGCACTGAAATTAAAGGTATTACTGATAGAGCAAGTGACGTGAAACCTGGTGACATATTTGTTGCAAGAAAAGGGAAAAAATTCGATGGTTGGGATTATAAAGAACTTGCAATACAAAATGGGGCTGCAGCTATCGTACATAATCGATACGAAGCAAAAGTCAATCTACAAATTCCAGTTATTTGGGTACCTAATTGCTCGACTTTTTTATCGTATGCAAGCAAAAAACTGTACGGTGCTTATGATGAACAACTTACAATTATTGCAGTAACGGGAACGAATGGAAAAACTACTGTAACTCATTTTATAGGTCAATTATTACAATCTTTGCATGTCAATGTAGCCGTTCTT
>DATMJF010000007.1:0-3905 GCA_035554455.1 Rummeliibacillus sp. | reverse complement strand
CATCACAGATTAAACGGCATACAGTACCTTTGCCTGTTGTCCATGGGAATACAATAAAAGTATCTAAGTCTGGGTATAAGTACATATCAGATTCTTCAATACGTACAAAACCTTCGATTGAAGAGCCATCGAACATCATTTTGTTATCAAGTGCTTTTTCTAATTGACTAACTGGAATTTCAACGTTTTTGATAGTACCTAGGATATCTGTGAATTGTAAACGAATAAATTTAACTTCTTTCTCTTCTACAAGTTTTCGAATATCATCTTTTGTGTATTTTCCCACACTAATCACTCTCCTATTATTTTATATGTAATAAATTTTATAATACTCGGTTCTTATAAAAAGAAACGAGATAAATCACCTTGACGAATTGAGGATTTCTGCATTCTCTGTGCTTGTTGCATTTCTTCTCTTAGAATACGTCTTAAATCATCATCTGTAATATCAGTTTTAGATTGTTTTGCCAATACTGGCTCATTCTTCATTGCGAAGACCTTCTTGATACCTGCCATGTTAATGCCTTGATCTAGCAAATCTTTAATTTCTAGTAAAACATCAACATCATTCAATGAAAACATCCGGCGATTGCCTTCCGTTCTTGCAGGTGTGATTAGCTCATGTTCTTCGTAATAACGAATTTGGCGAGCGGTTAAATCAGTTAGCTGCATCACTATACTGATAGGTAGTAAAGGCATGGTCTTACGTATTTCCTTACTCATTTCCTTCACCTTACCTTTCACAAGATTTATAATACACGATGTTATGTTTCTTGTCAATGTCATGTTAGAATTTCTTACATTCATTTTAAACTATTAAAAAAAGCCCGTCAACATTGAGTTAACGAGCTAATTTAAGTACTGAAGCGGCTCGTCCAGACCCGGAAATCGCAAAAGCTTTTGAATCGAAAAAATCTTTTCAGTTTTCGAACGATAAATTATTTCAAGGAAGATAGCCTAAGTTCGCGACATCGTGTCGCAACGGCTATCGGGTACGCATCCTGAGCACCCTCGAGGGGCTGGCGCGTGAATCCGAATAATTCTAGAATATTTCTAGCATTATCAATCAGCTCTGTAAATTTTGAACGGCATTTAATATTGCATACTTTACATGTTCATATGTTAAGCCACCTTGTACGTAAGCTGTGTAAGGCGGGCGAATAGGGCCATCAGCAGATAGTTCAATACTTGCTCCTTGTACAAATGTACCTGCAGCCATAATCACATCATCTTCGTAACCCGGCATCGGTGCCGGTTCTGGAGCAAAATGTGCGTTGACTGGTGAGTTTGCTTGAATAGATTGACAGAACTGAATCATTTGTTCTGCTGTTTTAAAAGATACAGATTGGATTAAGTCTGTACGTTTCGCATCATAACGAGGTGCCGGCGTCATTCCAATTTCTTCTAGAATAGCAGCTGTGAAGATGGCACCTTTTAAAGCTTGTGCCACAACATGTGGTGATAAGAAAAATCCTTGATACATATCTAGAAGTGCATTTAATGAAGGGCCTGCTTCTGCACCGATACCAGGAGATGTCATGCGATAAGCACATTGTTCAACATATTTTGCTTTACCAGCTATATAGCCACCTACTTTTGCAAGGCCACCACCAGGATTCTTAATTAAAGAACCTGCCATTAAATCAGCACCAAGTTCTGTTGGTTCTACTGCATCGACGAATTCACCATAACAATTGTCTACAAAAATAATGGCATTTTCTTTAATAGCACGGATCTTTTTGATCATGTCAGCGATTTGTTCTATTGTAAATGAAGGTCTTGTTGCATAACCTTTTGATCGTTGAATGGCAATTACTTTCGTTTTATTTGACACTACCTTTTTGACAGTTTCCCAGTCAACATCTTGGTCATCTATTAAGTCAACATGTTGATAACTAATGTTGAAGTCTTTCAGTGAGCCTGTATCTTTGTCCCCACCGTCTACGATGGATTGTAATGTATCGTAAGGTTGACCTGTCACATAGATTAGTTCATCTCCTGGGCGCAAAACACCGAAAAGACTAAGCGTAATCGCATGTGTACCAGAAATAATTTGTGGACGAACTATTGCTGCTTCTGCACCAAATGTTTCGGCATATACACGTTCTAAATTATCGCGGCCTTCGTCATCATAGCCATAACCCGTTGAAGGATAAAAGTGACTTTCACTTACATTATTATTACGAAAAGCAGAAAGTACTTTTTGTTGGTTATAAAAAGCCATTTCGTCAGCTTGATCGAAATAGAGTTTCACTTTTTCCTCTATTTTCTTTGATAAGGCCAATGTTTCTTCTGTTAAATTGGACATATATGCCATCTCTATCGACTCCGTTTCTAAATTAAGTCCTATTTAATCTTATCAATTCTTTCATATTCGTCAACTATTCATGGTTATTTGACAATTTGTTTTATTCCCATTTTTTATATAGGCTCAGTTATTTAATATTGTTGATTTTTTAATGCATTTTACTTTATCGAAAAGCGGTGACTCCTGCGGAAAAACGAGCCAGACAAGCCCCCCCTCGTCAAACTATATCTTTATATAAAAAATATAAAATAGTTTTTAACTATTTCCATTGGAATCATTACCCATTTCCCCAAAAAACCAAACAAAAAGACGATTCACTCAAACAGTGATCGTCATTTTACATAGCAGTATAGTAGAATTAGAATTCTAATTCCCCTTCCCAAGAACTCATGCCGCCTTCCATATTTGTTACATCATAGCCTAGTCCAGCTAAATATGAACATGCACTAAAGCTACGACCTCCAGCATGGCATACGAAAATATATGGTGTGTTTTGATCTAATTCAGCCATTCGTTCAGGAATTTGACCTAAAGGAATGTGAATTGCACCAGGAATAATCCCATTGGCTACTTCTGCATCTTCACGAACATCAACGATATGTAAATCTTCGTTTGCATCTAATTTTTCTAATACTTCTTCTGGGGTAATTGTTTTCATTTATTAATCCTCCATTTTCAATCTATCTATAGTATATATGGGGATTTGCAATTGGGCTACTTTTTAAAAGAATCTCTTCCGCGTTTAATTAAAAAGCCATTCTATAACAAATTTAGTTACAAAATGGCTTCACACGTTCATAAATTTATAATGCACATAGAAAATGATATAGCGAATTACTCAACTTCTTGTTGTAAATCTACAGACTTTGATGGAGAAAATGTTGATATCGCATGTTTGTAAATAAAATGTTGTTTGCCATCAACTTCAAGTAAAACAGTAAAATTATCGTAGGAACGAATTGTTCCTTTTAACTGAAAGCCATTTAATAAGAAGACGGTAACAAAAATACCGTTTTTACGTAATTGATTTAAATACGTATCTTGTAAATTCATTGATTTCATGAAGATCCCCCTTAACCTCTGTAATAGTATTGTATATTCGCCTTTTCTAGTGAATTTCCTTTATTTTTGTAAAATATTATCAATTATTTTTATTGTACCCAATTGCGCATCATACCAATCAATATCCATCTTATTTCTGAAATAAGTAAGTTGTCGTTTGGCATAACGACGTGAATTTTGTTTTAATTGATCGATTGCTTCATCTAAAGTTTCTCGACCATCCAAATATGCATAAATCTCTTTATAGCCGATTGCTTTAATTGATTGCACATCTCGAATTCCTTTCTTGTAAAGACCTTTCACTTCCTCTAACAGGCCTTTTTCCATCATCATATCAACTCTCTGATTGATCCGATTGTATAACAGTTCTCGATCCATATTAAGTCCGATTATTCGATGCTTATAAAGAGGGGTATTCCCTAGATGCTGCTCCACATCAGATTTTTGAATATCGCTGTGTTCAGCCATTTCTAATGCGCGAATAACACGTCTTGTATTATTTGGATGAATTTCTGCTGCTGTTTTTGGGTCAATT
>DATMJF010000006.1:0-2592 GCA_035554455.1 Rummeliibacillus sp. | reverse complement strand
AAGGATTCAGGCGAAAGGGGGCACTAAATAAAAGAACCTTTCATTCCAAAGAATAGTAATATGACACAAAAATATTAAATAAAATTGTATCAATAAAACTTAAAATCTATTAGTAAATGACACTTTTATTTAAGATTATTTTTCTCGTTGAAGGGCTTATAATTATACTAAATATTTGTGGTTCTATGCTAAATATTTGACATAATACAACCAAACTTAATATACTTAGAGTGTAAAAATTTTTACTCCACATCAAAAACCTCAGGTATTCAATACGTCGACAACAAAATAATTTGGGCTTTTAAAAGATTAAATTGTTGTTTTTTCCGCTATTTTTTTATCCAACAATGTTTTTTAAATCTTTTGCAGTCCTCGAAAATAGCAAACCATAAAAGGAGCTGTTCTAGAGTATGCAACAAAACAATTTAGAAATTGAACCGCAAGATATTAATATCGTGAGTTCCAAGAAAGCGCGAAAGGCTGTCGTCGCCACAGGTATCGGTAATGCGATGGAATGGTTTGACTTTGGTCTTTATGCATATTTAGCTGTTATTTTAAGTCAGCTATTCTTCGCTGGCGTTGATAACAGTGGACTTCAACTAGTCTTTACATTCGGTACATTTGCTGCCGCCTTCTTAGTACGACCTCTTGGCGGTATATTCTTTGCTAAAATTGGTGATAAACACGGTCGAAAAATAGTGTTAAGTACAACGATTATTTTGATGGCTGTTTCAACTTTATTAATTGGTTTACTGCCAACGTACCAACAAATTGGCGTTTGGGCACCAATTCTATTATTGGCTGCTCGTATGATTCAAGGTTTCTCAACAGGTGGTGAATATTCAGGTGCGATGGTTTATATCGCTGAATCTTCTCCCGACAAGAAACGCGGTACACTTGGTAGTGGTTTAGAAATTGGTACATTAGCTGGTTTCATTGCCGCTTCTGCTTTAGTAACGATTTTAACTTTTGCATTATCTGATGTACAAATGCACGCTTGGGGCTGGCGTATTCCATTCCTAATCGCTGCACCAATCGGTCTTGTCGGCCTATATTTACGTCGCCATTTAGATGAATCTCCTGTTTTTGAAGAAATGGAACAGGCGCAACAAGAAGGTGAGCAAGAACCACTTACATTTAAAGAAATCTTAAAACATTATAAAAAAGATTTACTTTTAAGTGTTGTGATCGTCGCGTTCTTTAATATTACAAACTATATGGTATTGTCGTATATGCCATCTTACTTAACAGAAGTATTAGGTGTAGATAATACAACAAGCTTAATTATTCTACTAATTGTTATGACACTAATGATTCCGTTAGCGTTGTTTGCTGGTCGTCTTTCTGACAAATATGGTAACAAGCGGATTGTTCAATTGGGCTTAATTGGTTTAACATTCTTGTCAATTCCAGCCTTTATGCTAATAGGCAATGCACACATTGGTTTTATTTTTGCTGGTGTCTTCTTACTTGGCTTCTTATTAAGTTTCTATGAAGGGACACTTCCTTCTCTATTACCAAGTCTGTTCTTTTCAGACGTTCGTTATCGTGCCCTAGCTTTAACATTTAATGTTTCCGTTTCAATTTTCGGTGGTACAACACCACTTGTAGCATCATATTTAGTACACGTCACAGGTGATCCACTAGCACCAGCATATTACTTAGCTGCTATAAGTGTTATCGGCTTAATCGTCTTTAGTCTATTATTCGTTCAAACTTCAGGTCGTGCTTTAAAAGGTTCTTATCCTACAGTCGAAACGAAAAAAGAAGTTCGTGAAGTCATGAAACAGGATCCAGAAGAAGCACTTTGGTGGCACGAAGAGTTACCAATGTTAAAAGAATCTTCTCAAACTAAAGAATCAATGTGATTTTTTCATATAAATAGATAGTTAAAATGTTTTTCCATTAACTAGTTTGAAAATAAATTATATAGAGTGAAATAGAAAGAGCGCTCCTTTTGCTTTTGAATTTGGTTTATAGCCATTTTCTATTAAAGCGAAAGGAGCGCTTTACTTATTCAATTCTAGTTATAGATTACATATTTCTTCATAAACTTGTATTATATAGGTTGGGAGTATTTACTATAATTGATTTAAATAGTATTTTTAAAATTTTGTAAGGAATTAACGGCGAATCGACGTTAGTGATTTAAAGTGAGATAAAGAGAATACTAAATAAGTGTCGAGCAATTTACAGTGTAAGTCGCAGTTGAAATGGTCTCATAATGATTGTTAATGTGAAGCACTTAAGATTAAAAGATTATAAAATCAAGAAGGATGTGCTTTATATGATAGAAAGTAAAAAAATGTTCTATACAGCGATTATTCTTTTGGTTGCTTCATTAACATTGAACTTGCCTTTTCCAAACGGAAATCCTTTAGGTGAGACAATTTTATCAGATTTGAATCTACCTGTTCGATCTGCAAATGGACTCTTATATGTGGGAATTACTTCATTCTTCTTATTGTTAGCAAGCTTATTTCTCCTTAATAATTCGATGAATAAATATAATGTTCGTGCTATTTTGATTGCAATTATGGTCGTCATTTTTGCACCATCAATAATAATCAGTTCATATCAAAAAACATTTGC
>DATMJF010000005.1:0-3793 GCA_035554455.1 Rummeliibacillus sp. | reverse complement strand
TTAAGTGTGAGAAAGAACACCTTAAAAAGAAGAAAGAATATTATTCAGAATAAGAAAATGCTGTTGAAAATATACTTAAGAACAAGAAGCTACCAATAGGAAAGATATTCTTGCCCATTTAGAAGCAATTAATGAGCAGATGGCCGAACTTTCTAAAAAAATGCGATAAAGCTCTTAGGAGACATGGTAGATTTAGGAACTAGATAAATGAAGCTGCGCTATTCATTAAACGATTAGATTGATCAAAATCCTGAACTGATGATGCAGAATTTTTTCTTGTTCAGCAATAGGGCCAGATTGTTGAATATCACCTAGTTATCTAGGTGAAAGTTTAGGCGAGTTTGTGAAACTTTGTACTTAAAGTAACGGGGAGTTTAGTTGAAGAAGGAGAAATTAAAAATTAAAATTTTTTATCTTGACCTTAAAGTATACCTTTATACTGTAAATATCGTAACGCAATGCAGTATACTCCGAAACGACGTTCTAACGGTATAGATTATATACAGAAGATTACCTTGTAAAAATTAAATTTATAAAAGATGCCTAATCATTAAGTTACTCATTAAAGGAAATTAGAGAAATCATGTAAATGTTAAGTAATACTTTAAAGGGCATTGTAAATATAATAATAAAATTGAAAGGAAAACTTAAAGCCTCCGTTCAATTCAAGACCTTCTATCTAACTTGTTATAGACTTCTGATAAAGAGACACATGGCTATTATAAATCATTCCGTGTTATGAAACAGGATGAACAGTAAAAATGTTTAAAGGAGAGAAAAAAATGAGTGTAGAAATTTTTAACGGAGAACGTTCTGAAGAAAGTGTTCAATTTGAAAAATGGTTAATTTCCCAAAGTAATAAAAAGAGTTTTTCTAGTATTGAAAATACCAAACGGTTCGTTAAGCAAAGGGGAACTGAAAATATTCAGCCCTATGTTATTGGGGGTGATGTTGAATTTTCAAGTGATGTGAAGGAGGAGGCATTCGAAGGAATACAGGTTTTCGCTTTAAATGACCAAAATTCTTTGAAACAAAAAGTTATTTTCTATATACATGGTGGTGCTTGGACGAATCAACCTTTAAATTTACACTGGTTGTTCATGGATAAAATGGCGCAATCTTTAAATGCGAAAATTATTGCTCCCATTTATCCTAAAGTACCTCATTTTAACTATAAAGATACCTACCCAAAAATCCTCAACCTATATAAAGAAATTCTTGGAACCATTGAAAGTTCCAATCAATTGACTATCATGGGAGATTCGGCAGGAGGAAATATAACACTTGGCCTGGCCCATCTTTTGAAGATGAATCATTTGCCTCAACCGAAAGATATTATTTTATTATCTGCATGTGTTGATATGGGTTTTGAAAATCCTCTTATACCTGAATATGAAGAAAAGGACCCGATGTTAGCTAGTGAAGGAATGGAAGTAATTACAAAGATATGGGCAGCTGATAAAAATTTAAATGACCCATTGATTAGTCCAATTTATGGTGACTTTAAAGGACTTGGGAAAATTACACATTTTATTGGAACACATGAAAGTTTATATCCAGATGCAATAAAATTTGATGAGAAACTAATAGAACAAGGAATTGAAATCAATACCTTTGTTTATCCTAAAATGAATCATGTGTTTGTTGTTATGCCAATTCCTGAAGCCAAAGATGCTCAACAGAAAATTATTAATATAATTAGTAACTAAGTGTTGTTTTATATTTTAATAGGGCAGGTTAGCAGGATTGTGAAGAATTGTACTTAAACTAAAGGGTGCATTAGTAAAAAGGGCAGCGTCATATAGACATTGTCCTTTATTAATTAAAAGTACTTTTGATAAAACTCTTTTCTAAGTCTCCCGCTTAGTTGAGCATAAATCCGAGTGGTTTCGCTCTTCTCATACCCATCAGACTTTGAATAACTTCAATAGGTGCACCATTATTTAATAAATGAGTGGCGTGCTATGTCTGAGTTGATGTGGAAAACACTTTATCGAGCTGATTACCCATATTCATCCAACCATATTAGATCCCTCATATATGGTTCATCGGCTTGTATAAACGGTTCAGAGATTCTAAATAAGCTTTGGTGATGCGTATTTGATGACATTCACATTTTTAACACCGTTCGAAGATTGAACGGTGTTAAAGATAGCATCATTTAAGTTAATCTAATTTCATTGTGAGAGACTTTAAAATAACTACTTCTCTTTAGTCATAAATTTGACTAGTTAAGAAAAGAGAAAAAGGAAAGGTGGGGGATAAACAGCCTCTAAAACCCCGATTGGTTCAACTAACCATCTGTGGGGGATGAAGAAAACCCCACTGATGGAAGCTTCACTTTATATGGTTAAGATACTTTCTGCCATCTCTGGAAAATCAATAAATGGGTTCCGATTGCCTTGAAGTTCATGGATAGCTAGGTTGCGATGCTTTTCATAGATGGATACCGGAAATGTTTGATGCCATTTTAGCAATAAAGAGACATTCTCTAGTTCTTTTTTTATTGTGTTTGGATAGCGAATTAGGAAATAGAGTGTTGCTCTGGCAACGATTCCTTTGCCGTATTCTGGTTCGAATTTACTTTCTTCGGCCTTGCCGCAGCCATCTTTGATTCCTAAAATCCATCCTTCAGGGACATAATCGTAGAAATCGTAGTAAGGATAGTTGCTGCGACTGCTATTGCAGGTGGGTTCGCAGGCAAATAGATGATGCAAGTCTCCTCTCATCGGTTCTTTTTTATCGAACCATGATTGAGGCACTACATGTTCACAGTTTAATAGATCATCCGAAAAGATGCTGATTAACCCTTTTGCCTGCATTTCATGGAGCCGAACGTCCTCCTCTATGACAGAAAGTGGATCCATCCGATTTCCAGAATAAAGGCTTTTTAATGAACCGTTTTCCTGCAAATCAACCCAAGGGTACACATAACGGTGCGGGCTGTAATTTAACTGATCTGTATGTGTTTTTTCAAGCAATGAATGAAGGCTGTCTGAAAGATTAGCATCCGTGAATGAAATGCTCTGATAGTATTGATTCCTGACTTCCTGATCTTTTTTTTCGTCATAATAGGGTCGATTTTCCTTATATTTCAAAAAGTCTGACTTGGCCGTTTCCCATTCACAGTATAGCAATTCTAGCTTTTCCATTATATTTTCAACGCCTGTGCAGATAATTTTTGGTTGAACACATCCGATAAGTAATCCTCTGTTGTTAAGTACAGCAATCCGTTGCCTTCGAGTTTTGGCGAGTTTCCTAAAGGAATCGTTCTCTTTATTAATTGTGCATACAGCTCATCCTCTGTCAGATTTCGCTCAAAGTTTTTGTTGGCAATCTCTTTTATGAGTGCAAGTGCACCGGATATATGCGGTGTTGCCATCGAAGTTCCGCTTAGTTTTGCATAATTTCCTTTTAAATACGTTGAAAGGATTTCTTCACCAGGGGCTACTAAGTCGACTTCATTATTCGAATTTGAAAATTCAGAAGAGTGGCGTTGCAGATTAATGGATCCGACGCTGATGACTTCATTGTAGCAGCCAGGATAGGCCAATTCATCTGAAGAACTCTGTCCATCTCCCTCATTTCCAGCAGCACAAACTACTAGAATTTGCTGAGCGATTGCGTTTTGAATTGCTTGGTGCAACTCAATTACATCTTTAGAACCGCCTAGGCTCATGGAGATGATATCCGCCTTTTGTTCAACTGCATAGTTAATTCCATTTATGATCCAGTCGTATTGTCCTGATCCATTTTTATCAAGCACCTTTAAAATTAATAAACTTGCTTCAGG
>DATMJF010000004.1:0-6477 GCA_035554455.1 Rummeliibacillus sp. | reverse complement strand
TCTCAACAGGAAGTGAATTACTAGAACCAAATGAATCTTTACAGCCAGGAAAAATTCGAAATAGTAATGCATATATGTTGATGGCTCAAATTGAACGTTCTGGGGCAACCAGTAAATATTTTGGTAAACTTAAAGATGATTTAGATTTATGTATTCAAGTTGTAGAAGAAGCTTTACAAGAGGTAGACATATTGATTACAACAGGAGGCGTATCAGTAGGTGATTATGATTACTTACCTGCTATTTATGAAGCCATTGGTGCAAAAGTACTTTTTAATAAAGTAGCAATGCGACCAGGTAGTGTGACAACTGTAGCTGAACGAAATGGTCAATTGTTATTCGGGCTTTCAGGTAATCCATCTGCGTGCTATGTTGGGTTTGAACTATTTGCTCGTCCTATTATTCGAACTGCATTTGGTAATAAACTACCGCATTTACGTAGAGAGGAAGCTGTATTAGGTACGGACTTTAAAAAAGCGAATCCTTATACTCGTTTTGTGCGTGCTAGTACTTATTACGAAAATGGTCAATTAGTAGCAGTTCCTTCTGGTTTTAATAAATCTAGTGCGGTTTCTTCATTAGTGGAAGCCAATGCCTTTATTGTATTACCAGGTGGATCACGTGGATACGAAAAAGGTATGCAAGTAGTTGTCTTATTACTAGAAGATTTGCAAGGAAGTGAGTGGCCTTGGGACAACATCAAAAAATCTTACAAATCGTAGGATATCAAGATAGTGGAAAGACAACGCTAATGGAACAATTAATTACACAAGCCACCAATGAAGGTTTGCGTGTAGGAACGATCAAGCATCATGGACATGGTGGTATACCAATGGTAGAAAGTTCAAAAGATAGTGTTCGTCATGAGAAGGCTGGCGCCAGTGTATCGGCAGTTGAAGGAGAAGGTACTTTACGCATCAGTATTCAACAAGATAACTGGCAACTTGCTGATATATTATCCATCTATGCATCCTTTAAAATGGATATAATTTTAATTGAAGGATATAAAAATGAACAATATTCGAAGGTTGTTCTTTTGCGAACAGCAGAAGATCAATCTTTGCTTCAAAAAGTATCCAATATCGTTTGTGTACTTTATTGGCCAACCTTTACAATAGATAAACCACTAGATTATCCGTCTTTTTCAATTCATGAAAAAGCACAATATATGGATTTTTTAATGATAGAAATGAGGAGAAAATCATGAAAACATCATTGTTTGAGATTATGGATAAACCGATTGATGTTGAGGGAGTTAGACTAAAAGTAGAAAGCCGAAACGCTGGTGCCATTACTGTTTTCATTGGAACAGTACGTGAAATGACGAAAGGAAAGAAAACACTACATTTGGAGTATCAAGCCTATCCAACTATGGCAATTAAAATGTTTGAACAAATTTCCAAAGAAATACAAGAGCAATGGCCAGAAGCAAAAGTAGCGATTACACACCGTGTTGGTCATCTAGATATTTCAGATATTGCAGTAGTGATTGCGGTTTCATCACCACATCGTAAAATAGCGTATGAAGCAAATGAATATGCTATTGACCGTATTAAGCAAATTGTTCCAATATGGAAAAAAGAGTTTTGGGAAGATGGTACTGAATGGATTGGCGATCAATTAGAAAATGTCCCTTATCAAAAAGGAAACCCACCAATTGGTGAGGAGGAATTACATGATTAACATATTATTGTTTGCTTATTTACAAGAAACAATTGGAGAATCAAAATTAACTGTTGACCTGTCAGATCGTACAGTTGGACAAATTAAAGAATGGATGGAAGCTCAATACCCAACAGTTTCTCTACAATATGTAATGGCAGCGGTTAATGAGGAATTTGCAACAGACACAACGATTGTAAAAAAGGGAGATACAATTGCCTTTATTCCACCTATTAGTGGAGGTTAAATAAAAAAGATGTAGTTGATGTAATTTGTGTAGATTTGAAATAAAGTCGTACCGTTTATAAAAAGGATGTACCGTTTTGAAATTATCAAGACCTAAATTAAAAAAAGATAGATAAATTAAAGGACCTTACATATTAGTCATATAAAATATGTAAGGTCCTTTCTTATTCAACTAAAGCGCCCGTTCGTAATATAAGGTTAGCCAGATTTTTCTGGTTGACCTTTTTCTTAATGGTCTTATTATAACGGTAGTCGGGGTAGAACGTAGCGCCCGTGGGACTTGATCCCGTCCGCAAAACTGTTCACCCCCTACTTGTATAAACATGTTTCAAGCTGGTTGGGACAAGGATCCCGTTTAACAAGCGAACCTATGATATTACAAGCAGCTTTAGGGGTTACCGACTAATTTAGTATTTTCTAAGAGGAGGAGATTCAAATATGAATCCAGTCATAGGTCTGGATGTATCAAAAGGAGAAAGTCAGGTTCAAGCCTTTTTAGATAAGGGGCAACCATATCGTAAGAGCTTTAGTATTAAACATACTCTTGAAGGTTTAGGGAGTTTATTAGAATTTCTAAAGGATATTGAGAAATTGGCTGATGGAAAGCAACCTTCGGTTATTTTAGAATCTACAGGACAGTATCATATTCCTGTCATTCAATTTTTAGAGGAGCAACAGTATGTCTATATTATTGTTAACCCACTTATCTCTCATCGTGCCAGAAGTACAAGTTTACGAAAGGTAAAGACAGATGCGATTGATGCCTACCATCTATGTGAATTGTATTATAAGGAAGAGTTAGAACCGTATAAAAAAAGAGGAACTCAACTCTTAAACCTTCGTAATCTCACGAGACAACAGGAAACGATATCAAGCACCGCTGCACAAACAAAATTACAGCTACAATCGATTTTAGATCAGGTATTTCCTGAGTATAGAGGTGTCTTTGGAAATCTGTATTCAAAGATATCGTTACAGACTCTATCACTTTTTCCAACTTCAGAAGACGTTCTAAGCGTCAGTGAGTCTGTTCTGACTGATAAAATCGCAGAATTATGTACAACTCGTTCAGAAAAATGGGCAAAAGAAAAAGCATACAAATTGAGAGAAGCTGCATTACGTAATCCATTTCAAAACAACTTGTACCAAAGCCATATCTTTAACCTAAATATGTTTATCAACATTGTTCTTCAATATCAAGAGCATCTATCAAAGTTAGCAGCAGAAATAGATGCCCTCGCTAAAGAAATTGAAGAATATGAGATTATCCAGTCTATCCCTGGCATTGGAGAAAAGATTGCGGCAACAATCATTTCTGAAATTGGAGAAATAGATCGGTTTAACCATCCTAAAAAGCTCGTTGCATTCGCCGGGATAGATCCCAGCGTTTACTCCTCTGGTAGGTTTACAGCTTCCGTAAATCGCATAACCAAAAGAGGTTCTAGCAGATTAAGGCAAGCGTTGTTTATGGCTGTACAATGCGGTATAAGAGATGCACGTAAGCAAAAAACAAGTGATGAGATTATCCCTAGAAATAAGAGATTAAGAGAGTTCTACGATAAAAAACGAGAAGAAGGAAAACCTTTTAGAGTAGCCATAATTGCTTGTGCAAATAAGCTCTTACATTGGATTTATGCACTATTAAAAAGGAAAATACCTTTCCAAGATACGGATTAAAAATCATATCTAAGAATATAAAGCAAAACCTTCCATTTAAATAAAGGAAGGCTTATTTGGTATACCCATTTTTAGTATACCATGTACGTTTTATATTTTTTATTGAAAAATCTTGACAAACTATTAGCTGGTTTTGTGAAATTGGCAAAGGCAGTCTAATTATCGAATAGCCCTCTTCCTCTCAGATTTGCGGAAACTGGCTCCTTTCCTATTTCACGTGCCCATATAGATAACTGGCCGATATGGTGGATTTCGTGGACAATGACATGACGTATGATCTCTCCGTGTGTACATTCAATGACTCGGCGCCTGATTGGTGCGTCTCTAGAGCTAATCGGTTCTTCATTGAAATCCGCTTCTGAAAGTTTCCGAGAATCCATTTCATTTGTCCAAGATGTCACAAATGGCTTCACTTTCTCATGGTATTGAGCTGAAAGATTTTTCACTTTTTGTAAGCTAGCATAATCTTCAAACAATGGCTCCTCAGGCACTGGTTCACCTCGCAAACCTAAGATCCACATATATTCCACATCTACAATGTGAAATAGGGTATGAAGGATACTACCGAACCCACCAACCCGTTTCTTTAATAGTTCTTCATCCGGTATGTCTTCGCACAATGTAAACCAATCATCACGAACTTGCCAGTTATATTGAAACAGTTTCAACATCACAACAACCTCCATCTTTTATAGTTTGACATTTAATCTTCACCAAAAGACTTCAAAATCCCTATTTAAATAATAACTCTAAAAAACCTGTTAAAATCCTCTACAAATTGGCCCGGTTGCTGAACAAAAAATTTCTGCACATCAACATAGGATTTTTGATCAAACTTTATTATAAACGATCAGACTTTTTTAGAAATTATCGAACATTATTTTAAAGCCACAAATAAAAGAGGGCACTGAAAAACATTTTTATTCCTGATTTTTATAGTACAAACCAGCTATAACATGAAGTGGAATCAGCTTCGCTTTCCGCAGGCGCACCGACGAGACTCCTCGCTGTGCTCCTGCGATTACTCGTCGCCGAAAATTCTTCTTGCTCCTGGTGCAAGAAGAATTTTCGCTGATTCCACTTCAACAAAAATTGAATCACATAATTTTATTAATAAAATTCATCTATTTTGACTTTTTCAGTGGACTCATAAAATAGGACTCAATTTTTTTACTTGGCTCAAATGATTTGTGCACTTAGCGTTCTATCATTTTAGGTAAAAAAATAAACAGTATCCATGAACACAGCCTATATTTAAATATCTGAACTGTATGATCACGGAAATAAAGACGTACTATGCAAAGGCTGCACTTTCGATTTTGGATCTATATAAACTTTTGCATGATTAATTGCTGTTGGTCCTTCCCCAAAACCAGTAACGATTAGCTTTACTTTCCCTTCATAGGTACATATATCTCCTGCAGCATAAACTCCTGGTATATTCGTTTCTTGCTTCGAGTTTACTAAAATGGAATTCTTCTTTATATCAAGTCCCCATTCTTTTATTGGTCCCAAGGTTGAGAGGAATCCGTAGTTAACGATTACATCGTCAATATCTAAAATTTCTTGTTGCTTGCTTTTAGTTTGTTCTATAACTATTTGAGTAATTGATTGTTCCCCTTTTAACTCGATAGGAATAAATGGTGTACGAACATCAACTGATGATTTTGCGAGCTTCTCAATACTATGTTCATGAGCACGAAACTTATCACGACGGTGAATTAATATCACTTTTTCAGCTATTGGCTCTAACATAAGGGCCCAATCTACAGCAGAATCACCGCCTCCTAAAATTGCTACTTTCTTATCTGCGAATCGCTTTAAATCTTCCACAAAATAATGGAGATTTGACTTTTCAAACTGTTCAGCATCTGCTATTTCTAATTTTCGTGGTCGAAACGCACCATTTCCTGCTGTAATTATTAACGTTCTGGAAAAATGAGAGTCTCGATTTGTTGAAAGCTTAAATATGCCATCTTCTTGTTTCTCTAATCGTATAACGGATTCTTCCAAGCAAATTGTTGGTTCAAAAATTGCAAGTTGTTTTTTCAAATTATTAACTAACTCCTGTGATTGAATCTTAGGAAACCCCGCTACATCATAAATATATTTTTCAGGATATAGTGCAGTTAACTGTCCACCCAATTGAGGAAGGCTTTCAATAATTTTCACTTTTGCTTGTCTCATCCCACCATAGAATGCTGTAAATAATCCAACAGGTCCTCCTCCAATAATGGTTATATCAAAAACAGCCTTTTCATTTTTCATTTTTTCACCTCTTTCTATATTAAGTAATGATATGGTGATTAATAGTTTTCTATTCATTATTCAAATTATCATGAAACAATGAATATCGATCAAATGGCTGAGCCATTGTCCTAAGTGATTAAGTAAAAATGAGTTATTATCAGCACAAAATGATAATCACTTTGATTATTTTTATAAATTATGTATTTTACTTATTGCCTGATTTTTTTTATTCTATATAGACTAGCGAGGTATATACTTCTTTGAGTACATATGTATTTGTTAGTTTAGAATAAAATTTAATTAAAAAATTCACTAAAATCTTTATTATTTTAGCAAATATAAAAACTCCATTTTGAACAAAGATTACTCAAAATGGAGTTACACTTACTAACTACGTATGCGATTTTTTTTTAAGTTTGATCATTTTAATGATTGCTCTTAAAGAACAGCCTCCGTTTAGATGAATTAACCTGTTACACAAATTACTCCGTTAATGGTTACTATTCGCTTTTCTTCACTCGACACACTGTTCATTTATTATAATCATTAAGGCCTTGGAATCGTTATTTTTTTTGATCCACTACATCTAGGCACCAAGAGAAATTATCCCAAGCAGAATACCAGCCGTTAAAAAGTTCGGAT
>DATMJF010000003.1:0-11884 GCA_035554455.1 Rummeliibacillus sp. | reverse complement strand
TAATTTATTACAATTAAAAGATAAAAATATCGTGGTAATGGGCGTTGCCAATGATCGCAGTATTGCTTGGGGGATTGCCAAAGCATTAATCTCAGTTGGCGCTAACGTTATTTTCACATATCGTAAAGAACGTTCTTTGTTGAAATTAGAAAGACAACTTACAAAATATGAAGATCTTCAACCACTTCTTATTCAATGTGACGTAAATAGTGACGAAAGCATTCAACAAGCATTCCAAGAAATCGGTGAAAAAGTTGGATCAATTCACGGGATTGTTCACTCGGTTGCATTTGCACATGCTGAAGATTTAAAAAACCGTTTTATTGAAACTTCTCGTGAAGGCTATGCATTTGCACAAGATACAAGTGCATATTCTTTAATCGCGGTTGCCAATGCAGCTAGACCTTATATGACAGAGGGTGGCTCAATCGTTACAATGTCTTACCTAGGTGCTGAACGTGTACTTGAAGGTTATAATGTCATGGGTGTTGCAAAAGCAGCATTAGAAGCTTCTGTAAGATACTTGGCATCAGATGTTGGTGCCGATGGTATTCGTGTTAATGCCATCTCAGCTGGCGCAATTAAAACGCTTGCTGCTAAAGGTGTGCCTTCTTTCAATAAAATTTTGAACAAAATGGAAGAAACAGCTCCACTTAAACGTAATGTTACAAATGAAGAAGTTGCCAACATGACAGTAGTAATGCTAAGCCAATTATCTAGCGGCGTCACTGGTGAAGTTATTTATGTTGATGGTGGCTATAATATTATGGGCGTATAAGCTACTCCCAGCCAATTAGAATTGAAACCGCAATAAAAAGGAGAGGTCAACCAAGATTTGTCTCTCCTTTTTCTCATTACTATTTTGTTAGACTATCTACAATTTCTTGTATAGTCCCAGCTTCAACTAAATGTAAATTCCGTCCTGCCCACATCGCCATTAGGCTATAGATATCTAATTCCTGAGCTCTTCTACGAATGCTCATAGTTAGATCATTTTGATATGGGTAAGGTGCAATTTTATTACCTTCCATGAAAATCATAAAATCATTTTCAATACCTCTAGCTAATTTACCTGAATATACTTTTGTTAAAGCTGTTATATCTTCTTCAGCTTTTAAAATTTGTTGTTTATGGATATCAGGTGCTCCGCTTTCTTCACTTACTAGAAATGCTGTTCCGATCTGAACAGCTTCAGCACCTGCATCTAAAGCTGCTTGAATTTGTTTTTTCGTAGCAATTCCCCCTGCAGCAATCACAGGAATGGTTACTTTCCCCCTAACACCTTTAAGTAAATCATGTAAAGAAACTAATTCTTCCGGCTCAATAAATGAACCACGATGACCACCTGCTTCTTCTCCCTGCATTACAACTGCATCTAAACCATGTTCTTGTACTAATATAGCTTCCTCAACTGTTGTCGCAGTTCCGATTGTATAAATTCCATGTTGTTGAAGTTTTTTTACTATATCATCAGTAGGTAACCCGAAAGTGAATGAACATACTTTTACATTTTCTTCAATTATGACATCTATTTGTGCATCAAAATCTGATGTTGATAGAAGGGCACCTTCATCTGTAATCATCAATTTTTTTCGATAGGGTTTCAACACATTATAAGCCTCTTCTAGTTCTTCTTTTGTAGTATCCACTTCGTTTGGTACAAATAAATTAACAGCAAAAGGTTTTGTAGTTTCTTCTTTGACAGCTTCGATAAATGCTCTCGTAACTTCAGCGTTTAAATAACCTGCTCCTATTGAACCTAAAATTCCTGCATTTGCACTTGCTACAACCATTTCGGGAGTTGTAACGCCAGCCATTGGTGCTTGTATAATAGGATATTTCATTTTTAATTGCTCCAATAATGACATCTATTTTCCTCCTCTAATAACCTTCATAAATTATTCTCACTACTATTTAACATGTAAAAGTTGCATTTTCTATTCAAATGAAAGTATACAAATATATTCTCAATCAACACTTTACTATAATTAGGAAATAATTCAAGTATCTTATATTACCTTGTAAAATCGTCATTGAAGTTACATTTATCAAAAAACTATTTCCCAATTCATAAAATGAAGCAAAAAGAAAAAGCCTTCGAAGAGAAGGCTTTTGACTATTAATATAAAGATAGATTACTAGTTTACACCAGAAATTCGGCCGTAGCCAACTAGGTATTTATTCCACCAGTCAAGTGATTCCACAACAACACCATTATTTTGTGCATCAAGCATTCTTCCGCCGCCTAGGTAGATCCCAACATGCGCTACACCGGAGCCATAACTAAAGAACACTAAATCTCCAGCTTTTGCTTCACTTGCACTTACTTTTTTTGTTGCCAAATATTGTTGTGCTGCGGTACGAGGTAGTGATACACCAGCTTGTTTAAATGACCATTGTGTTAAACCAGAGCAGTCAAAGCCAGTTGATGGATTACTTCCTCCCCAAACATATGCACGTCCAAGGTATTTGCTTGCCTCAGCAATTGCGCTTTTTGCAGAGCCTGATCCTGAAACGCTAGGTGCTTGTTGATCGCTATCTGTTACCTTAGCACCATTTGTACCATTACCAGCATTACCTACACTATCCGTATGTATTGAATTACTAGTTTTGCTTACAGAAGCTTCTTCTGCCTTTTTGGTTTCTATAAACTGTTTTTCTTGTAATGCTTTCAAGCGTTTTGCTTCTGCTTCTCGTTTTTTACGTTCTTTTTCAAGCTTTTCTTGTTGTTTTTTTGTAGCAATTTGCTCTTTTAATTTTAAAGATTTTGCTTTATTTTCGGCTTTTTTTGTTTCCAAATGATTCTCTTCATCTTGCATTTCTTGGAATTGATTTTGCAGTTTTGCTTGTTTTTCTTGTAATGCTTGTTTTTCTTCTGCTAATTTTGCTTTGTCTGCCTTGTCTTCATTTCTTAAATCTTGGTCTGCATCTAAAACTGTTTTAACAGCAACAACTCGGCTTATTCCATCTGAAATACTATCCGCACCTAAAACAGCTTCAAGATATGGATCTAATGTATTATCTTGACCTTGGTATGCTTTTAAACGATCATTAATGATTACGGAACGTTCTTTAATTTTTTTTTCAGTTTCATTAATATCTTTATTTGTTTTGTCAATTTCATTTACTGTTTTTTCATATTCTTGTTGCTTTTTGTCGAGCTGTTTTTGCAATTTTTTAATTTCTTTATTTAGTTTTTTAATCTTATTATCAATTTCAGCTTTTTTTTGGATCATCTGTGCTGATGTTTTAGCATCTACTTGTATTGGTTCTGTAGTATACATAAAGCCACAAGTTAGTGCTAGAGTAACAATTGCTGAACGACCCCATTTTGAACGCATATTCAATCTAATTCAACTCATTTCTATTGATTTTTTCTATGTACGGTTTTTAAATTCTATTTTATAATAGCACGAATCATATATTTGTATAGTCTTTTTCTCCTGTTTTAACAGAAGCGTAATTGCTGTTACATTTTTGTCATAATGTGTTATTGATATTTTTCGTTCTACATAATACTACTTTTTCCTCCAGCCAAAATCTTTTCGAACAGTTTATTTTTGTGATAAACTCTTACATATATTTGGATGAAAGGACTGTTTTTATGCAATATGCAATACTCGGCGATCTCCATTCCAGCGTATCGGATACAAAAGCTGTACTAGCCGATATTAATGCAAATGCTGAAAATGCTGCAATAATTGGACTCGGCGATTTATATGAATGCAAAATTGGAAAAAAGAGAGCGAAAGAAATTGTTGGCATTACGCTAAATGAAGCAGCCGAACTTTCTGATGAATTCTCGCGATTATTGCAATTTCCATCTGTAAGAGGAAATCAGGAAGAAAGAATTATGAAAGTAACAGGTTTAGATACTTTTTTGTCATTACCAGAATCACTAGAAATTGAAGGTGCAGAAATTATTCATGGCCACCAATTTAAGTGGTCATCCGATTGGAAACCGTTTTTAGAACAAATTGAAGCACCTATCGTATTCTTCGGGCATAGTCACGATGCTGCGCTTTACAGAAAGGGAATTAAAAAGGAATTTCAATATGGACAACCTATTCATTTAAAGAAGAAAAAATATGGAGTCAATGTTGGTTCTGTCATTGAAAACCGTGAATGGTGTTTGTATGATTCAGATGCACGTACAGTTACATTTATGAAAGCACAATAATGAGCACGGAGGGGATCATCCCTCAGTGTTTTTTTATTGACTTAAAGGGGTATGTTCTTTATGATTGGAACCAAAATGATGAAAAAAAGGCATGATTGAAGGAGAGAATTATTAATGGAATGGCAACAGCTAGAATACTTTCAAGTACTAGCAAGAATTCAACATATGACAAAAGCCGCTGAGCAATTGTCAATTTCTCAACCAGCACTTAGCCGCTCAATTGCCCGTTTAGAAGACGAGTTAGGTGTCCCTTTATTCGAGAGACAAGGACGCTCTATTATTTTAAATCGATATGGAGAAATATTCGTAAAACGTGTTCATAACATAATGCGTGAATATCAAGATGGTCTGCATGAAATTCAAGAGATCGTAGACCCAAATCATGGCGAAGTTTCTCTTGGCTTTTTACATACACTCGGAACAAATGTCGTACCAGATTTAATCATGCAATTCAGAAAGCAACACCATGATATTCACTTTACATTAAAACAAAGCCACACCCATCTTCAGCTTAAGCAACTGCAATCAGGCGAACTCGACTTATGCTTACTTGCTGAAATGGAAACGGAAAAGCCGATTCAATGGACAGAACTTTGGCGTGAAGAATTATTTGCTATCGTACCCATTCGGCATCCTTTAGCTACACACCAAACAATTACAATGAATGAATTAGCAAATGAATCATTTATATTATTAAAAAAAGGATATGCATTAAGGGTTCAATTAGATGGTTTATTCAAAAAAGCACACTTTGATCCAAAGATTACCTTTGAAGGAGATGAGGTTGCGACAGTTGCTGGTTTTGTAGCGGCCGGACTAGGCGTTTCTATATTACCAGATGGCGAAGAAATCAATCCAAAGAGGATTGCCAAAATACACATAAGCGATTTAAAACTTGAGCGTGTAATTGGTATGGCTTGGTCTGAAGGTCGCTTCCTCTCTCCAGCGACGAAGCAATTCCAACAGTTCATTCTTGATTATTTTAAAAATAGCTAAAGAAAATCCTCTTCCAGCAAACTTTTGGAAGAGGATTTTCTATCATGGTAAATATTGTAACGAAATTGTCAAACTTTATATTTGATTACTCAACGAAAATTGTCACCTGATTACCATCAAAATTTGACAACCATTCAATACAATCAAATTCTTCGATATCGAAGTCATTTGTAAATTTATCGCCACCATAACCATCTTTACCTTCAAAATAAAAAATTTCAGCAATTCCATTTACTTTTTTTTCAACATTAGGCAATTTAAAAGTTACTGTTACTTGCTTTCCGTCATAAGGATTGAGTTTTTTTGCTAGTGGTTCATCATCTAAGAATAATAAGCTCGGACCTTTCATTAATTGAAGATGTAATTTACCTTTTATTATCATACTCTCTATCCCTTCTCACCCAGCTCATAAATAGCCATTAGAAAAGCGAACTAAGTTTCATTGCTTAGCTCGCCATCCTAAATACTTAGTCGATTGTTTCACCAATAGCTGCTAATCGACCTTTTACATCTTGTTCAGATAAGCGATTGCGAGCAATATAACGATTACGTGGATGCACTCTACATTCATGTGTACAACCGCCTAAATATTTATCTTCATTTTCTTCAGAACATATAATTTGCTTATTACATTCCGGGTTTGCACAGTTAATATAACGTTCACATGGTTCCCCATCAAAATGGTCGTGGCCCACAATAACATGTTCAACTTGGTTAACTGGTACAGCGATTCGTTCATCAAAGACATAACATTGGCCGTCCCATAATTGCCCTTTTGCCACTTCATCTTTTCCGTATGTGACAATGCCACCATGTAGTTGGCTAACATTTTCGAATCCTTCTCTCTTCATCCAACCTGAGAATTTTTCACAACGGATGCCGCCAGTACAATATGTTAGAATTTGTTTTCCTTCAAATTGTTCCTTGTTTTCGTGTATCCACTCTGGTAGTTCACGAAATGTTTGGATATCTGGTCTTATTGCTCCTCTAAAATGCCCTAAATCGTATTCATACGTATTTCGTGCATCGATAATGACTGTATTGTCTTCTTGCATTTTTTGATAAAATTCAGCAGGTTCTAAGTAAGTACCCGTTAATTCATGCGGATTTATATCATCTTCTAAATTGAAGTTAACTAATTCTTTTTTAGGACGTACATGCATTTTCTTGAAAGCATGACCTTCTACCTCGTCTAATTTAAAGACAATCCCTTTAAATAAAGGATCTGCTTTCATATATTCCATATAAATATTCGTTTGCTCCACAGTACCTGAAACTGTCCCATTTATACCTTCAGATGCTATTAAAATACGACCTTTTAATTCTAATGATTTACAATAAGCTAAATGCTCTGTTGCAAATCTTTCGGGATCATCAATCTTTGTGTAGAAATAATAAAGTAAAACTCTGTAATTCATATTTATCCACCTATCCTATAATATTTGCAAGATATTTGAGATAGACTCTATTTTCAGTTACTAAAATCGAAAATTATCATTGCAGATTTTATGTTTCAACACATAAAATATCTAACAAATTATATATGCAATCATCGGAATTTGCAAAAATCTTGCCTAGAAGATGTGAAACAATTCATTTTCCACAAAATAAACACCTAGAATATTTTATTAAATCATTAAAACTAAGTGATTTTTTTGGGGATTATTCTTTCCCGGGAAATAAATAGAAATGATCAATCCTCTATAACTCATATCTATTTTCATATTTGGTTAATCGGCTGACAACTTTTTGTAGGAATAAATCTGCTAAAAAAAATATACCCCCTAGTATAAAACCCGCAGTTACAATTACCATATTAAAGCTTAATAAATGATTTTCCGGTCCCCATCCTAAAAGCATTGCAGGAACAATAATCAAACTTCCAAATGTTAAATGCAATAAACAAGAAATCCCTTCTCTGTTTTTCCAATTCTTAGCTATCCAATCAGCTAATGAAGAGAATAACAAACCATATGTGAATATTACAGGTACAGTATACGCTGTTAATTGAAAAGCTATTGATAAAAAACTATTATTTGAATCCACAAAAAGAAATGGAAAAATAAAAAATGAAACGATTGAAGT
Organism: Rummeliibacillus sp.; assembly: GCA_035554455.1. Lineage (GTDB taxonomy): Bacteria > Bacillota > Bacilli > Bacillales_A > Planococcaceae > Rummeliibacillus. Next base: position 4,623 of record DATMJF010000003.1, on the reverse strand, counting down.
TATTAAAGCACTAATCAGCTTCCTCTCAACCATAGAGCCCCTCCTCTTCGAAATACAAAAATAGCTATAATATACACTTTTTTTCTACAAACATACTTCTTTTTCTATTATTATACAGATTTATATGTTTTGTTCAACTTAAAAAGGCTATCCTTAACGGATAGCCTCTCAATATATATATTTTATTCATTTATAAATTGTTTACGTTGTTTCACAATCCATTTTTTTAAACTTGAGAATAATAATAGCATAATTGCAGTAATTATGATTCCTTTTATTACATTGAAAGGTAAAACACCTGCAACAATTGAATTTCTAAGAGCCACACCTGTTTCGGTTGGTACATTTAAGAAATAATTATACATTGGCATAAATAGGAAATAATTCAACACACTCATACCAACAGCCATTGTTAATGTACCAATAACTAAACCTGTTGTTAAACCTGTTGCAGTTGATAAACGTTTATATATGAAGTATACAGGCATGATAAATAGAATACCTGTTGTAAAGTTTGCAATTTGCCCTACCGGAACACCTGTTGGACTACCTACATAAAACCAGTTTAAAATGTTTTTAATAAATTCTACAAGGATTCCTGCTACCGGCCCCATAGTAATTGCAGCCATAATTGCTGGTACATCACTAAAATCGACTTCTAAAAAACTTGGGAATGGAGGTAGTGGGAAATTAAAAATCATTAATACAAATGATATACTACTTAACATCCCGATTGAGACCATCTTTTGCAATTTTGTGTTTTTCATTGTTTTCTCTCCTTTTGTCGATTCACTTCAAAAAGAGGAAAGGTCCGGAACCTATGATATGCAATAAAAAACCCTTAAGCTTTAACTGCTTAAGGGAGAACTAGGCATAGTCAAATAAGCGTCCATCAATACTATAAATTAAAATTTACAGTAAATAGACGACCGTACCTCCACCTTCTCCCATCCAGACTATACTGTCGGCCTTGGAATCTCACCAAGTCCTGCCTTACGGCTCGCGGGCTTAAGAGTAACGCATTAATCTCTAATACCGCCGATCGGGAATTTCACCCTGCCCCGAAGATGAATCAATATGATTTTTTAATTACAATGTAACTATATAAAAAAAATAGGGCTTTGTAAAGGCTTTATACTTATCTTTCATAGGAAATTTAGTATTCCTACAAATATAGTACACTTTTAATTTATAAATATGAATTATTAATTGAATAAAAGAGGATGCCAAAAAATCTTATAAAAGATTATTTGACATCCTACATCCCATTTTTAGGCTTTTGATTTTTCTTGTTATATCTCAAGAGGTAAATAAAAAATAAAGTTTGTCCCCTCATCTACTTCACTTTCAACTTTAATACGTCCTCTATGTGCCTCCACAATATTCTTGGCTATAGCAAGTCCCAAACCAGTACCACCTTTGCCTCTTGTTCTTGCTTTATCTGCTTTATAGAAACGTTCAAAAACATATTCTAAATCTTCTTTTGGAATTCCTGCACCGTTATCTTTTACTTGAATACGTGCATAGGACACTTGTTGATCCACAATTACTTGTACACTACCATTTTGCCCAGTATGACGAATTGCATTATCAATCAGGTTCGTTAGTACCTGTTCAATTCGATCTTCATCTAGACTAATGGATGTTAGATCATCAAAAGTTGATGAATAGGTCAACTCTATGTTTTTTTCCTTTGCAGCCTGCACAAATTTTTGGGTGATTCGTTCAAACACAGGTGTAATCGGAACTAAATCTTTGTATAAAGTGATATTACCAGATTCCATACGAGCAAGATCCAATAAATCAGTTACAAGTCGACCCATGCGTTGAGATTCATCATAAATAATTCGTATCATTTCATTGCGCTCTTCTTCGCTTGATACTACATCATCTATTATTGCTTCGCTGTAACCTTGTAACATTGCGATAGGTGTCCGCAATTCATGTGATACATTAGCGATAAAATCAGAACGAAGCTTGTCTAAGCGATGTTCTTCCGTTTTATCTCGCAATACCGCAACTGCTCCACGCACAGAATCTCCGCTATAAAGTGGACTAATTGAAATCATGAAATACGTGCCATCCAATTCAAGCTCTTCTCGTAATACTTCTTCCAAATCCAGCACGTGATCTAGCATATGAAATATTTCTGGAGGAATTGGACGGTCACTATGAGAACCTTCATTGATAAACCATTTTTGTAATAATAATTCTGCTGGTGGATTACTTAATATAATAGTACGATCACTATTGAATGTTATCACAGCATCTGTCATCGATGTCAATATACTTGAAAGTTGTTCTTTTTCCTGATTAATGACTTCCATATGATGCTTTAATTGACGTCCCATTTGGTTAAATGCAGTACCTAATTGACCAATTTCATCATTTTGCAATACAGGAACTTTTTTATCGAAATTCCCCTTTGCTAACTCAAAAGCAGCTTCTCTCATCTTACGTAATGGAGATGTAATTCGAGTTGATAAGAAGAAAGCAAAGAAGGTTGTTAATATAAATGCAATAATTGCAGCCAGAAATACAATTCTTGTTGTCTCTTTTGACGTACGATGAATTGCATCAGGGCTTTGGTAAATAAAAACAACACCATGATTAAGTTTTTCGGCATTTAACGGAAAAGCCATAACAATATAGGATTCTACATGATCCTTTTCAGTTGACGATGGTAGCATCATTTCTTTGACTACTGGTTTATTTGATGTGAAAACTTTATTAAATGATTTCTCACTTATGATTTTATCTTTAATCTTATCTTGATTTAGACCTTCTTGTAGCGAAAACGCAACTTTACCCGGTTTATCAGCGATTACTGCATTTGTTTCATCACTTAAAATATCACTAATAATCGATTTTGTTGAAGCGGTAGACTCTCGATCATCGACAATTCTCGCAATTGTGGTCGCTTCTTGTCGAAGTAATGCTTCAGATTGTTGGGTATGGTATTTAGATAGAAATTCTAACATTAATACTGTAAAAACAAATAATACAAATGAAACGAGAAGCAAAATGGTTACCCATAGCTTCCCGACAACACTGTTCCATATTCTAGTCATTGACTACCTCAAATTTATAACCAACGCCCCATACTGTTACAATCATTTTCGCAGCATCTTCAGATACTCGATTTAGTTTCTCGCGTAAACGTTTAACATGCGTATCAACAGTACGTAAATCACCAAAGAAATCATAATGCCATACTTCTTTTAATAATTGTTCACGATCAAATACTTTATCAGGTGCTTTTGCTAAGAAATACAATAATTCATATTCTTTTGGTGTTAAATTCACTTCCACTCCATCAGCAGAAACACGATGTGCATCATGATCAATAGTTAAATGTGGGAATACTACTAAATCTTTAGATGATGAAGAGACAGAAATTGGTGAAAATGCTGCAGAACGACGTAAAATTGCTTTCACACGTAATACTACTTCTCTTGGACTAAATGGTTTAACGATATAATCATCAGCACCAATTTCAAAACCTTGTACTCTATTTGCCTCTTCGCCCTTAGCAGTTAGTAATATAATAGGTGTTGTTTTTTGGTCACGAATCTCTTCACAAACTTCTAATCCATCTTTTTCTGGAATCATAATATCTAGAAGAATACAGTGATAATTATTAGCAAGAGCTTTTTCTACTGCTTGTTCACCATTTTCTGCTTCTTCTACTTCATAGCCTTCACGTTCTAAGTACATTTTTAATAAACGGCGAATACGGTCTTCGTCATCTACCACTAAAATCGAAATTTGTTCAGTCACAATATATGCCTCCCAGTATGCTATACTTTTATTGTACAATCAGTCATACAAAATGAAAAGAAAAGAAAAGCCCTTTCCTCATATTAAGGAAAAGGCTTTTTTATAATACGTTATCCTGCATATGAGTGTAATCCAGCGATGATTAAGTTAACAGCTACAAGGTTGAACATAATAATGACAAAGCCGATTACAGCAAGCCAGGCAGATTTTTCACCTTGCCAACCTTTTGATAGACGTAAGTGAAGAAAAGCTGCGTAAAATAACCAAGTAATTAAAGCCCATACTTCTTTTGGATCCCAACCCCAGAATCGTGACCAAGCTTCTTGTGCCCAAATCATAGCAAAGATTAATGCCCCTAATGTGAATACTGGGAAACCAATTAATACTGAACGATAACCAATTTCGTCTAATAATTGAGAATTTGCGCGTTTTGCAAGGGGTTGTACCATACGTGAAATTGGTTTACGTAAGATTAATCGAATTAAACCATATAGAATTGTACCAAATATTATAGACCATACTACAGTTGTTAATTTTTTCGCATTGACAATAGCAGGCATCTCAGCTAATGGTTCCATCTTATCAGGTGACTTTAGTTCGTATTTATGCATACCAAATAGCGCTGGGTTGTTATACGTAATTTCTTGTTGTGCACCGTTTTTATCTACATAAGAGAAGTCTGCTTTATATCCCATAATATTAAATGTAGATGAAACAATTACGAAACCGAGAACTAAGACCGCTGCATACATAACAACTTCTAACCAAATACTACTTTTTGTCCGTTTCGTTGTATCAACAGTTTTCATTAAATAGATTAATCCGGCAACAGCACTGATCGCT
>DATMJF010000002.1:0-3698 GCA_035554455.1 Rummeliibacillus sp. | reverse complement strand
GGTATGGATTTACCAAAAGATGAAATTACAAAACAATTAGATTATTGCCTTTTAACAGACGAAGAGTTTAATTACGATTGGAATACATTGGAAAATCCTTTCAATTGGGAATTAAGATAAATACCACAGAATTGGAGAATAATATGAATAAAATACCCGTTACAGTGCTTAGTGGCTATCTAGGTGCAGGTAAAACAACGATTTTAAACCAATTATTAGATAATCGTGAAGGTAGAAAGTTAGCAGTTATTGTTAATGATATGAGTGAAGTCAATATTGATATGCAATTAGTTGAAAATCAAGGCTTTTCGAGAACTACTGAAAAACTAGTAGAACTATCAAATGGTTGTATTTGCTGTACATTGCGTGAAGACTTAATGCTTGAAGTAGAAAAATTAGTAGAGCAAGGTGACATTGACGGCATCGTCATTGAATCGACAGGAATTAGTGAACCGATTCCAGTGGCACAAACCTTCACGTATATTGATGAAGAAACAGGTATTGATTTAACACCGCATTGTTATCTAGATACGATGATTACGGTCGTTGATGCCAATCGCTTTTGGCATGACTATGAAAGTGGTGAAACATTATTAGAACGTCGTCAAACTGATGATCCATACGACCAACGTGACGTTTCTGATTTATTAATTGACCAACTCGAATTTGCAAATATTTTATGTATTACAAAATCAGATTTAGTGACACCGGATTATTTAGAAATGTTCCAAGCGTTTTTAAAAAAAATGAATCCAACAGCCGAGCAACATATCGTTCATAATGGATCGATTTCACCAAATGTATTATTAAATCGTCATTTATTTGACTTCGATCAAGCAAGTGAATGCGCTGGCTGGATGAAAGAGCTAAATGAAGAACATACTCCTGAAACAGAGGAATATGGCATTTCGTCATTTGTATATTGTAGAAAACGTCCATTCCATCCCAAAAGATGGTTTGAATGGCTAGAAGATTTACCTTCTGAAATTGTACGAACAAAAGGATTCTTTTGGCTGGCAACTCGTAATATGCCGGGAATGATTTCACAAGCTGGTGTATCCATTCAATTCCAAGGTGCTGGAGAATGGGTAGCAGACTTATCTCCTGAAGAACAAGAAATGGAATTACGTGAAGATTCTTCATTAAAAGAAAGATGGGACCCCGTCTATGGAGATCGTCAAACAGAGATTGTTTGGATTGGGATAGAGATGGATCAAAAACAAATCGAGCAAGAATTAGATCAATGTTTATTGACTGACGTTGAAATGGACCAAGATTGGTCTCAATTTAAAGATCCACTTCCACAATTTATAGTTCATTAAGATTTATATTTTATTACCTGAGTGCAAAATCTACTGCACTCAGGTTTTTTATTCTATTTATTATCTGAATCAATTTCATAATGCAAAATGCATATAAAATATACGAACATTTAATGATATTCATTTTTTATTCTTTGTGGAGCGAAATACGGCGAGTCCTCGAAAGTGCATTCGCATTTCCTTCGAGTGATGTTAATTCAGTGAGGATCATTCAAAAACCGAAAAGGATTTATGAAATTGATTCACCTGTAAGTGAATTTAAGTATAATATTAAAATTAGAAGTTGATGGGGGATATGGGGATATGATATTTAGAAAAGTTGAATCTTTACCGGCAAAATCTATGTTATCTAAATCCAATGATTATTATATAATTAGGTTTATGATTAACATTTAAGAAAGTCGATGTTTACTTATTTCAGCATAAAATGATTAAAAGGAGAGTGACCTAAAATGGGACGTGTCGTTATACTTGCCGAAAAACCTTCACAGGCAAAGGCATATGCGGACGCTTTTAAAGTAGCGAAGAAAACGAAAAACTACATAGAATTACAGCCATCAGCTACATTTCCACAGGGAGCAACGATTACCTGGGGAATAGGCCACTTAGTTGAACTAAAACAACCTGCAGACTATAAACCAGAATGGAAAAGATGGTCGCTTGCTCAACTTCCAATGATTCCCGAAAAATATGAGTTTCGTGTATCAAAAGGGAAGTGGGATCAATTTCAAGAAGTGAAGCGACTTTTTAAGGAAGCAGACCTATTGATTAACGCGTGCGATGTGGACCGAGAAGGTTCTAATATCTTTTATTCAATATTACGTCAAACAGGTGTACGCAATAAACCGATACAACGATTATGGATAAATTCGTTAGAAACAGATGAGATTCGAAAAGGCTTCACGAATTTAAGAGATAACCAGAAAGACTTGCTATTATATCATGAAGCACAAACTCGCCAAATAAGTGATTGGTTAGTAGGAATGAATGCGAGCAGACTATATACAATGTTGCTTAAGTCAAAGGGTTTAAATGAAACCATGTCAATTGGACGTGTACAATCACCAACTGTTTATATGATTTATCAACGCCATATGGAGATTGAAAACTTTAAGCCATCTAATTTCTACGAGTTAACGGGTGAATTTTTATCAGAATTTGGTCCTTATAAAGGGAAGGCCGCTGTAAAAAAGGACAAGCGAGAAGAAGCAGAAGCTATTTTAATGCAAGCGGGTATTGTAGAAAATGAACCTCTTCCCGGTACGATCAAAGATGTTAAAAAAGCTCGTAAATCGATCAAGCCACCAAAGTTGCATTCATTATCTACTTTGCAAGCTAAGGCCAATAAAATCTGGAAATATAGTCCAGCGAAAGTGCTGGAAATTGTTCAATCTTTATATGAAAAGAAACTAGTTTCCTATCCACGTTCTGACTGTCAATACATCACAGAAGCTGAATTTGGTTATCTAGTGGGGCAAATTCCTGCCTATCAAAGAATTATAGGTCAACCATTTGAGGTAGCTAATAATCATCCTCAAAAAAGATATGTTGATAATTCCAAAGTTGAGGAGCACTATGCTATCATCCCAACTAAAACAATCCCATCTGAACAAAAGGTTGCTGGATTGCCACCAATGGAGCAGAATATTTATCTTGAAATCGTCCGGAGTATGCTCGCGATGTTCCATAGAGATTATTTATATGAAGAAACAACCATCATGACGGATGTCAGAGGTATTGATTTTAAAACAGTAGGAAAAGTAGAGCTAGACAAAGGTTTCCAAGAACTGTGGCCTGTATCATCCAAAAAGAAAAAGGAAGAAGAGCCTCTATTACCACAAGTCAATCAGCAGGAAATAGTTGAAGCACTTATTCATATTCATGAAGGCACAACACAGCCTCCAAAGCCTTATACAGAAGGACAGCTTGTACAAATGATGAAAACTTGTGGTAAGTTCATAGAGGATGAGGGAGAAAGTGACATTTTAAAAGAAGTCGAGGGTCTAGGAACTGAAGCCACGCGTTCGGGGATTATTGAAACGATTAAAAGACATGGCTATATTGAAGTAGCAAAAAATATCGTCATGATTACAGATAAAGGTCGTGTACTTTGTGAAACGATAGAAGGTTCGCTATTATCTAGCCCAGCAATGACCGCCAAATGGGAAACATATCTACGGAAAATAGGTAATGGGAATGGATCACAAGAAGCATTCTTAGGAAGTGTTTCAAAATTTCTTCACCATTTAATAGAAGTAACACCTGAAAAAGTAGCGGGTACAAATATTCAAGCTGCAGTAGAAGCAGCACCATCAAATGAACCAATTGTAGAGTGTCCCATTTGCCATCAAGGAAAAATGGTCGCAAGAAAATCAT
>DATMJF010000001.1:0-5310 GCA_035554455.1 Rummeliibacillus sp. | reverse complement strand
AATTATTTGTAAAAATACCAGCATTTAATCCTAAGTCGGAATTGTTCAATAAAGCAATAGTTTCGTCGAATGTTTCATATGAAACATTCGACACAATTGGTGCAAATGTTTCATGACATACGATTTTCATATCCGATTTTATATTCGTCATGACGGTTGGTGTCAAAGTACGCACTGAGAATGTTCCTCCTGTAGCTACTATAGCGCTTTATCCATGCTATCCCGGTAAGTTCATAACTTTCTTTTGTATCAATCCACTCTCCATTTACCCATAATTTTGTTTCCTTCAACAAAAACACCTCCAATAATGTATTCCCTCTTTTATCCATACTATCCTGACCACTTAGTTTACGTACTATTTGATAACTTAAAAATTAGAACTATTTGGATATTATTACTTTTGTTATAATAAATAGTATAGCGAGGTGATATTCATGACAGAATTTGATAGTATTCAAAAAACAAATGAATTTCAATCTACAGCAACACTAATGAAGCAACTTCATTCACTTGGCATTCAAGAAGGCGATTCGATTATCGTCCACTCTTCACTTAGTCAAATGGGCTGGATTGCTGGTGCAGAACAAGCTGTAGTTGAGGCATTAATGCAAGTTATTACCCCAAAAGGAACGATTGTCATGCCTGCACAATCTACTGCAAACTCAGAGCCATCTTATTGGTCTTTACCACCAGTACCTGAAGCATGGCATCAACCAATTCGAGATGCAATACCGGCATATAATCCGCATTTAACATCATTACGCGGTATGGGGAAAATCGCAGAGTGTTTTTTAAGACATCCTGATACAATTCGAAGTGACCATCCTGCTCATTCTTTTATGGCATGGGGTAAAAACGCTAAATATTGGATGAGTAACCATCCTCTCGAGAACTCTTTTGGTGTAGAATCACCAATTTGGAAGATGTATCAATCATCAGTAAAAATAGTTTTAATAGGTGTTAATTACGATTCCTGTACAGCTTTACATCTTGCTGAATATTTAGCAGATCAAAAATATTACTTCGAACAAGGCGCAGCAATTCTAGTAAACGGCAAAAGACAGTGGGTTACATACGATATGTTAGATGTAGATTCCGAGCGCTTTCCTGCTATTGGAAAAGAGTTTGAAGCACAATTTAGTAGTTCAATTCACTATGGTAAATTAGGCCAAGCACGTACATGTATCATTCCTATGAGTCCTTTAGTTGACTTTGGTGTAGAGTGGTTGAACACTCGCTCTGTTCAGCATGAACAATAAAAACACTTTTAAATTAGTCAGAAATTTCACTTTTTTTGTGGAGAAACGCAAAAAAAATCTCCAGTCATTAACGACTGGAGATTCCATGGTTATATAAGCTTTTTAACTTCTTCATACTCTTCATCTGTGAATACTCGTGAATTAGTAATGAAATGTTTTTCCTCTACACTATCCAACGAGAAAGTGGCACCTCTACCATCAAGCGCATCAATTATTAGTTGCGTATGCTTCCAATAATCATATTGACTTTTATGCATATAAAATGGGACATCACCTATTGATCCGAGATATACATCTGCAGATCCAAGTTTAAAGTCGCCTTCACTATAGCACATAGGGGCGGAGCCATCACAACATCCACCAGATTGATAAAACATAATAGGCCCATGAATGCTTTTAATATAATCGATTAAATCGAGTGCTTCCTCTGTCGCAACTACACGTTCTACCATGCGGCCTAGAAGAAGCCTTGTGGTTTACGGTTGTAGTTCACTAGTAAACATTTAGTTTGTTGATAGTGATCAAGCATCATTGCGTGATTTTCACGACCAATACCTGATTGTTTGAAACCACCGAATGCAGCGCCTGCTGGATATTGGTGATAAGTGTTAGTCCAAATACGACCAGCTTGGATTGCACGGCCTGCACGATATGCAAGATCGCCTGAACGAGACCATACACCAGCACCTAAGCCGTATAAAGTATCATTTGCGATTTCAATTGCTTCATCGAAGTCTTTGAAAGTAGTAACGCCAATAACCGGTCCAAAGATCTCTTCTTGGAAGATACGCATTTTGTTATGACCTTTGAACACAGTAGGTTTGATGTAGTAACCATCTTCAAGACCGTCAATTTGGTTTGCTTCACCACCGATTAAACATTCAGCGCCTTCTTCTTTACCTAATTTTAGATAAGAAAGAATCTTTTGTTGTTGTTCATTTGATGCTTGAGCACCCATCATTACTTCAGTATCAAGTGGGTTACCGATTTTAATAGATTCAACGCGTTGTAATGCACGTTCTATGAATTTATCATAAATAGATTCTTGGACCAATGCACGTGAAGGACATGTACAAACTTCGCCAGAGTTTAAAGCAAACATTACTAATCCTTCAATTGCTTTATCCAAAAACTCATCATCTTGGTCCATAACATCTTCAAAGAATATATTTGGAGATTTACCGCCTAGTTCAAGTGTTACAGGAATGATGTTTTCAGTTGCGTATTGCATAATTTGACGACCTACTGCAGTTGAACCAGTGAACGCAATTTTAGAAATACGTGGATTCGTAGCAAGTGGTTTCCCTACTTCAATACCAAAACCATTTACTACGTTAACAACACCAGGTGGTAATAAGTCTTGGATTAATTCAATAACAACCATCAATGAAGCAGGCGTTTGTTCTGCTGGTTTCAAAACAACGCAGTTACCAGCAGCCAATGCAGGAGCAATTTTCCAAACTGCCATTAGGATTGGGAAATTCCAAGGAATAATTTGACCAACAACACCTAGTGGCTCTTGGAAGTGATAGGCAACTGTATCATTGTCAATTTGAGAAGTACGACCTTCTTGAGCACGAATCGCACCAGCGAAATAACGGAAGTGATCAATTGCTAAAGGAATATCGGCATTTAATGTCTCACGAACCGCTTTACCATTATCCCAAGTTTCAGCAACAGCAATCTTTTCTAGATTTTCTTCTATACGATCTGCAATTTTATTTAAGATTTTGGCACGTTCTGCTGCAGAGGTTTTGCCCCAAGCATCTTTTGCTGCATGTGCTGCATCTAAAGCTAATTCAATATCTTCAGCAGTTGAACGAGCTGCTTTTGTGAAAACTTCACCATTCACTGGAGATTTGTTTTCAAAATATTGCCCTTTTACTGGTGCTACCCATTCGCCACCGATAAAATTATCGTATTTTTCTTTGAAGTTTACGACTGCACCTTCAGTATTAGGATTTGCATAAATCATAGTAGAATCTCTCCCTTAAATTTTATTGAAAACTCACTCACTCGAACTCGCTTACATTCATCTATATTAAACTTTGAATAAATTATTCGAGAGTGCTTTCACTTATTATAATGTTCTATATCTATTAAATATTCAAATATTTTTACCTTATTTTCGAAAGTTTTATAGATTTGCCATATTTCCTCATCTTCATGACTTAATTTTTCTCCATAAAGAGAATTATTAAGTCACAATCCATTTTATTAAATAATAAAATATATCAATTTTTATACATGAAATCCCATAATAAAGTAACTAAACAACATAAAAAAACTGTCATAAGGTCATTTTTATGACTTTTTTTTACAGTTATTTAAAACTCTATTTTCTTAATGAGGGAGATAGATTTATTAAATAATAGAACTAATATTTCTTTTCAATATCGTAGATTTTACTCATTACACACCACTATTATGATTTCCCTCTCATTGATATTGGTAATGATAATGATTACGAGGTAGTGCAGAGTTATTTAATACAACACCCATGATTTTAGCTTGTGAATTATTAAGAGATTCCTTTGCTTTCATAACATCGGCTTTCTTTGCAATATTCATATCCACTATCAATAACGTACCATTACATTTATTAGATAAAATTTGTGCATCTGTCACTGGTAATAAAGGTGGTGAGTCAAAAATAATAAGGTCATATTCCTGCTCTACTACTTTTATTAGAGCGTCCATTGTTTTTGAAGCAAGCAACTCTGATGGATTAGGCGGAAGAGGCCCACTAGTCATTATATATAATCCTACTATTGACGTTTCTTGTATTACTTTCTGAACTGTTTGCTTTCTTATCAGTACATTTGATAAACCGTCTGTATTTGATAAGCGAAAAGTATGGTGTAATGTTGGTCTACGCATATCTGCATCTACTATTAAAACCTTTTTGCCTTCTTGTGCAAAAACGACGCCAATATTTGCAGCATTTGTTGACTTTCCTTCACCAGGGATAGATGATGTCACTAATAAGGTTTTTAACTCTTCATCCGTTACGGAAAATGTAATATTTGTGCGTATCGTCCGAAATTGCTCTGATATAATTGATTTAGTGTCTGATATGGTAACGAGATTCCTCTCCAATTTCAAAGGTTTCTTCTTTTTGGACTTCTTAGAATGGAACATGGTTATATCCTCCTTACTTTACGTGATTGAATCGATAACTTGTTTGTTTCTTTTGCAAAATTGATAGTTTTCTTATCTATAATCGGGCTAACTAATCCAATAATCGGGATATCTAAAATCTCCTCTATATCCTGTTCAGATTTAATTCTTGTATCCAGGGTTTCTATTAAAATCGCTATACCGATTCCTAACATCAAACCAATAATAGCTGCGATTTCCATATTAAGCAGTTTGTTAGGTTTCGCAGGATTTGGATTTTCACTTAGTTTGGCATAGGATAAAATGTTAATATTATCAACTTTCATTAATGCTGGAATTTCATTTTTAAATATGTCAGCAATAGTGTTTGAAATTTCTACAGCTCGTGACGCTTTCGCATCTTCTACATGGACTGTAAAAACCTGTGAATTATTAGTGTTTAAAATTGTTATTTGATTCGTTAACTTTTCAGGAGTAGTATCTAAATCCAGTTTTCCAATAACCTTTGATAAAATTAACGGGCTTTTAATAACGACATTATACGTATTAATCAACTGCAAGTCAGCATCAATCTGAGACGATGCTACAAATGGATCGCCTTTGTCATTTTTTTGATTAACTAGTATTTGTGTATCCGCTGTGTAAATTGGTGTTAGCACAAAATAACTAATAATTGCTGCTATACTAATCGAAACTACCGTTACAGCAATGATTAGAAATGCGTGTACTTTTAAGATTTTAAATAAATCACTTAATTTAATAGTTGCTTCCAATTATTTCTCCTCCCTTATCCAGCTACCTACTACTCTCTTCTCTTAGTAGTATAGTGTTTACTCTTTCAAGTTATTCATACTTTTAAGGGAAATTACTAATAGACTAGTAATTAGCTTCATTCATTTCCGCTTATTAAATTATCAAGGAAAAACGCCTA